>CALQCP020000004.1 GCA_943329105.2 Chitinophaga pinensis
AGGGGCTGCTCCTGGTGGCGGAACGTAACGGTAATCACCGCGATTCGCAGCCGCTATTGCCTTTAGCTCTTGCTCTGCAGTGCGCTCGTAAAAGGCGATGGTGTTCACGGAAGTCTTACGATCGGGGTTATTGCGTTTGATTTCGTTGAAAGTGCTTTGATGGTTTTCGAATACGCCATCCGTCATGAGAAAAATCGCCCCAGGCTTGAGGCTGAGAGCAAACACCATGGCATCGGTCGGATCAGTGCCACCCTCGATGCCCTGTTCCTCGATCCATCGTTTCGCGGCCGCCTTGTTCGTGGCATTTGCGGGAATCAAGTGACCGGGCGGGAATACATTGTAAATATGGTTAAAGAACATTAACGCGAACGATCCGTTTGATGGCAGTCGTTCGATGCTGCGTTTGAGTTCAAGTTTGGCGTGAGTAAACCGATCTCCCTGCATGCTGCCTGACGAATCGATGACATAAACAACGTTGATTTCAACGGACTTCACGCCCATGAACTCACTGCCCGTGCCGCCGGCCGCTCCTGAACCGCCGCGCGTTGGGCGCCCGGTTGGCACCCCCGGGGCTCCCACACTCGGCGGTGCCGGCAGCATCATCGGTGGTGAAGGTGGGGCATCAGGCTGCGTGAAGCCAAATTTCGGTGGTTCGATCTCTGGTCCGGCCGGCGCGAGTGCGACGGATTCTGGGGCTTGGGTATCGCCTGCGGTGGCAGTGCCATCGGGGGTTCCGGGTGGCGGTGCTACTTCGTCCGGACCAGCTGCAAGCTGCCCGCTGCCGTTGGCATCGGTTCCGGCACCGGAACCATGCCCGTCAACTCCGCTCCCGGTTCCATTGCCGGTTCCCATTCCAGTTCCGTTACCTGAGCCATAGCCGCGTCCCGATCCACCTCCCGCGCCGCCAAGCCCACCAACACCACCAGCCAAGATCGCCGCAAGCACGACGCACAATCCCAATACAAAGGCCGCCACGATTCCAAGAATCGCGGATGCGCGCTCGCGTGGTTCGCACAGGGCTTCGTCCTCGCCCGGTGCGGTGGAGTTCTCAGGATGAATCGGCACGGAATCAGCGTACGCCATGAACCCCCAACACCCAATGCCCCGTATTTCTTCTGCGGGTACCTTTTGACTGCAGACCATGCGCTGTACCCGGGCAACACCGCCTCGGAAATTGCCGATTCAGTCTCTGTACCCCGCGTCTGGCCTTGAAGGACACCACAGTGAGTAGGAAACTCAAATCCAGCGCCGTTTGCCCCCACTGCTGGCATCGATTCCGTCCGGATCAAACGCTCTGGGTCGCTGCGCATCCTGAATTGCTCGGCGATCGATTGCTCACACCCGAGGACCCGGTGCGTTTCCTCCCATCGCGCTTCACGCCGGCCGGTGAAGCGATCGACCCGTCTGGTTCCAAGACTCGTCGGCTTGCATGCCCCAACTGTCACCTGGAGATTCCGCAATTGGTGCTCGAGTGCCCAATGGTGATCATGAGTTTGGCTGGCAGTCCATCAAGCGGCAAGAGCTATTTCTTGGCGAGCGCCATGTGGAAATTGCGCGAGGAACTCGCACGGCATTTCTCCGTAGCGTTCACGGACACGGATCCCGCGATGAACCGCGCTATCACGAATAACGAAGGCCAGCTCTTTCTCAACGAAGATCAGTCATCGTCGGTTGCTATTGACAAGACGGAAATGGAAGGCGCGCAATACAACTCGGTACAGTTCGACCCGGGCGTCGCCACCATGTTGGCCCATCCGTTTATCTTCACAGTGCGCCCCGCGCGCGATCATGTGAACGGACACGCACCGCATCGATTGACGCAGCTTTTTACGCTCTACGACAACGCTGGCGAGCACTTCTTTCCTGGCGCCGATACCGCGCGCGCGCCCGGGACACAGCATTTGGCGAAGGCGCAGGTTCTGATGTTCGTCTTCGATCCGACCCAGGATGTTCGCTTTCGCCAGCGCCTTGCTGGTATCAGTGGCGACCCACAATTGGCTCCGGGTGCGAAGACCACTCGCCAAGATCAATTGATTGTGGAAATGGCGCGCCGTGTGCGCATCCACGCCGGTCTTGCACCGCAGGATCGCGTCCCCAAGCCGCTGTTTGTCATTCTCTCCAAGAGTGACATTTGGGCCCCACTTCTGAAGGACGAAGACGGTACGCCCATGGATATCACCACGCCGCCCTATGCGCGCGAACGCGCTGGTCTGGGGCGAATGAGCATCAAGCGCGTGGATCGAACCAGTGATCGCATTCGCACATTGTTGTGTGAAGTAGCTCCGGAACTGGTGTCTGCCGCTGAAGATGCGTTCGAGCGCGTCATCTTCATTCCAGTGAGCGCAATCGGAACATCGCCAGTCTTGGATCCCACAAGTGGTCTTTTAAAGGTTCCGGTAGCGCGTATTTCGCCGCGTTGGGTGACGGTTCCGTTTATATACACACTTGCGCGTTGGTCGACGCACTTGGTTTCCAGCGACAAGAGCGAAGGTGATGTGTCAGTTTGGAAGACCGTCGGATTCGGCTGACATGGATCCGTCGTGACCGCGTTGAATTGATTAGCTAGCGTTGAATTGCTGCATTGTTTGACCGGCAACCATGGCACTCGAACTCATTTACACATCTGCAGTACGCGGCCTCCGGGCTGGAACCAGCGGGTTCTGCACTGTGGCAATGACCAAGGGATTGCCGCCGGCGTTAGTGCCGCGCCTTGAAGCGCTCGGCGGATATCGCCCCGGTCCTTCCGGCAATGGACCGAATGCGTATTGCTTCTGGCGCGTTGAGACAGCAACGGGGATTGCGCATGTCCTTTCCATTGTTGGTCCCGCACCGCCGGACCACACGGCGCGTTCAAACAAGATCGCCACGTATTTAGTGCTCGCGCCCGATGAACTGGTGCCCGCCGGACCCGCGTGGCTATTGTCGCAACCCGCGCTGCTGCGCAGTGAATGGAGCGGCGCACCTGCGTGGATCGATACTCCAGTGCGCGTGCCAACCACTCGTGATACCGGCCCGCGCCCATGCGCTGCATGGCAAGCGGCTACGGGCGATGCGGGTTGGGCGGGCGTTCTCGCCAGTGCATTTCTTCGTGATCAAGCGCGACCGATTCATGTGATTTACGGTGCCTCTATCGAGCCGCTGCCGCTTGTTGAAGAAGCAATTCGACTGTTGCCAGAGTGGGCGCGTTGGCGCGCAACGTTCTCAACGTACTTCCTGCAACCAGTTGCAGGAACCCCGTGCGCGTGGCGATTCTGCCTTGATGGAACTCCGGCTGCAGATGTGGCGCGGCAATCCAAGGGGCTAGTCATTGATATCACCCGCACCGCGGGGCCAGCGCCTGAATCACGATTCACACGCATGGCACGGACCGGTATTGATGAGGAGGCGGTGGCGGCGCAGAAGGCGACGCGAGCGACCTCGCGTACCGCGCGTACTACGGGAGCAGCTGCCGTTACGGGTGCCAGCGCTGCGCGGTCGATCGATGCGCCTATTGAATTGGAAGATGACATCGCAGCAGATCAAACGATGACGCCGCGGCGCTTCGTGCGAGATTTGGAATCTGAAGATCAAGATGCGTCACCGGGCGAGCCGGCGCGTAGGTCTATCAGTCCACCCATGCTGGCAATGGCCGCGGCTGGATTGACAGTGGTGCTACTGGGTTTGATTTACCTCGTTAGTTTTACGACGGGTCAAACTGCGGCCCCGGCGGTGGTCGAGAAGCCCAAGCGAGAGATGGATCCGCTGAATTTAAAAGCGGATGTTGGCGATCTCGGCGCCACCAAGTCCAACGATGGAACAGCGGAGCCCGTCGCGACGGTCCCGCCGCCGGTTGTCCCGGAGCCCGACGCGCAAGGAGCTGGTTCGCTGCCCATGCGGAATTCGCAGCCCCAGAAGGAAGGAACCGAGGGAGTCCCAGAGACGCCAATGGATCTGGTGGCGCCGGTCCAGCCCGTGGTGGCCCCAGTCGCGCCTGTTCCCACGACGCGAGTCATCACGCCGCTGGTATTGCCGACGATTGCGAAGTGGGCGGCCACCACCGCGTTCGATCGCGTTGAAATGGGCGCTGTGCAATTGCGATTACGTGTCGACATTGGTGCAAAAACTGGGTGGTCCGTGAAGTTGGTGCCCGCAAAGTCGCTCGCCATAGCCGGTGTCAGTGTGAAGCCAAACGGTGCAATTGAATTCGCCGGGTCAGCCATGAGTGCGAAGGCTTCTATGGAGGGCGCCGACGTAGTCATCACTGGCTCCGCCGCGGGTCTTGTTCCTGAGGCCTTGCAGTTAGCACTCCGTGACGCCAAGGATGCAAAGGACGCCAAGCTCGATCCCGTCCTCGCGCTGCAGCGGGCGCTGGAGCGTTGCACCGTTGAGGTGTTTGACAAGAGTGGCGGATCGCTTGGGTTCGCACAGATGCGGGCAAAGTCAACCAAGCCAGTTTCGATTGGAGTCGAAGGCGGCGCTCCATTGCCAGATTTCGGCGATGGCCCGCTTGATGTGCAAGTGACATCGCCATCCGTTCTGGATATAGCGACAGTTCGAGTCGGCCCTCAGCAAATTGAGACGATGAATCTCTCGGATGGTTTGATCATTTCCGTTAACCGTGCTCTGCAAAAATCCGCAACAGTTTTAAGTGCGACGACCCCGAGCGCTTCAGTTGTTTCGATGCAACGCACGGCATTGGCGAACCAACAATCAGAACTGAGCGCGATCAAGAGGTCGTGCGATGCAGTGCTCGCGGTATCGAAAGGCGCTGCTCGTTCGGCTGACTTTGACACCGACCTGCAAGCCGTACAGAATGCACTTCTTCCCGAAGAGCAGAGGAAATTTCTCGGCGATGGTGCGAAATCATCCCTGATCTCAGACAACACGGTCATCCGTGCTATGGTCGAATCGATCACGCAGCGCATCGATGAAGAATTGACTAGTGTGAGCAAACGGCTTATCGCAGCCACCGCGGCGAGCAAGGGCAAGGGGAGCGCCGTGCAGTGGCGCATTCGCGTATCGAACGAGGACGGAATTGTGTTACTCGACTCCGCCATCACACAACGAGTGAGAAAGTAATGACGCGAAGCGTAGACATGTCTAATGCATGTGTTACGCGCTTGATATGGCGTGTGATGGTGGCACTGACCTTCGTAGTGATCACCTCGCCCCGGGCGTTCGCCACGGGATTCACTATCGCACCACCTGTGCCACCACTCGCTGTCAAGGCATCAGATAGCGCTCGTAAGTCACCAACTCCGCCTGAAGGAGTGCATTGGCTTGATTCCGTAGTCTTCGCACGCTCGATTGATTCGCTTTCGGATGTAAAGCCTGTCACGCGAACAGTCCTTCGGGCATCCACGCGCATTGAGTCAGTGTCGATTGATCTTGGGGCTCCATCGGAGCTGTTCAGCATGCGCCCTGCGAAGGGCGCAATTGAGTTTGAATCCAAGGATTCGAAAGGAAAACCTCTCATCCTTGGCGCGCTGCGCTGGGATGGTCAAGTCCTGCAGTGGTCGTGGTGTCGGGTAGCTGCAACCACGAACTCCAAAGCCCTCGACGCGCTTGAACGCGCCCTATCAACAGCGGCATTCACATTGGACCTTGCGGGCGGTGGTCATGAATCGATGTATTTGCCACCCATCCTTACAAGATTGCAGGTGGCTCCTGGCGGTACGAAGCGTTTCTATGTCGCAGCACCCGTCGGACAAGCACTCCTGATAAATGCGGCTGCAAACGCGGTCTGGACGTCGTCGGGGTCGACGGATCCAATAGGAACCGTCGCATTGGCTTCAGATGTCAGTGAAATCAAGATTTCTTGGGACGCCGCAACATCAGAATGCATTGTGGAGTGGATCGCTGCGGGTGCACTCGAACTCGCGGCACTACGGGAAGAGATTGCTGCGCGACGCAAGGAATCGAGTAAGCGCTCGCCCGCCGAGCAACGGATTATTAATCTCGAAATCGCTGATCTAGAAAAACATATGGCGGAGTATGTCGCTGCCGCCCGTATGCAATACATACAGATCGCCGACTTCCCGCCGATTACCATCACCGGCAGTGGCGGCCGAGTCTTTGCAAAAATTGATCTTGTTACGCAACAGAAGGCGAGCAAATGAACGCAGCCAAGCAAGAAATGTTCGAGACAGTCCGCTCGGTCGTGGCTGGAAGGCTTCGGGACGAAGCGCAAATCCGCGACCTGGCGCATCGAATATCTGAAGAATCAACCACACTGCGTCGGCGCATGGATCGCGCGGTTGGTTACGCCCGCGCCGGTCTTCGATTGGAAGCATGCGCGGAGGCGGAAGCGGAACCTTCAGTGTTTGAACTGGCCGCAGCGTTTGACTCCGATGTGATGCGGCAGTGGCGCACGCTTTGTTCCAAGAACAAGTTGCCGTTGCAAGATGAAATTGCGAGTGACGCAATCGTAGAGATTGAAGAGGCAATTATGCTTACTGCGCCGCTTCGCAGCAGACTCGCCCGCATGCGGCGGCTGGTGCTTTCTGACGCATCTGCATGGCAGCGGCTGGAAATACTCCGCGAATTGGTGGCACGCGATAGCGACAATCCGGCATGGCTTGAAGATCGCGCCGCTCTTGAGCCAGTAACAGCGAATGAGCTTGGTGATCGATTTGAGGATGCCTTAGAGAAAGGCGCGCTTGACGACGCAGAGCTTTCCGTCACGCGGCTGGAAGATGGAAACTGGCATTGGTCGGGCGCAGCAAAGGTCGCTGCGCAGTTGCGTGCACGGCTTGATCGCGCACTTGCCACACGAACAGCGCTGGAAGCACGCGCGGTCATCGCGCTGCTCGATGAAGAGTGGGCTGCGGAGAACGAGTCGGGTGCACAGGCGGCGCTGGAGTCATGGCGCGACCTTGAGCAGCGCATGCTCTCATACGGCAGCGAAATGCCTGGAGACCTGCTCGCGCGCGTTGATGAGGCTGAGGCGTGGCTCTCCGCTCGCCAAGCAGATGCAGCGGCGCATCGTGAAAATATTGACCGCGTGGCTGCGTTGGAACGTCTCGTACATGACGATGCTGTGACGCTTCCTGGTTTGCGCAAGACGCTTCGCTCGGCGGAGCAGACCATAGCGGGGGTCCCGGATGACCTGCGCGCGAGCGCTGAGCGAAAGATTGATTCTTTCGAGCGCACCGCACGGATGAAGCGCTTGGCGCTGATTGCGGCGGTCGTGCTGGTTCTTGTTGCCGGATCAGCAGTCACCGTCTATGTCCTGCGCCAGTCGGAGGCGCTGAAGCGGATCGATGACATCGCCGCTGCGATCATTGGCAATGTTGACGCCGGCCGACTTGCGGAGGCAGATCAACAGCTTGCGGAGGCAGAGAAAGAGCCCGCCGTTGCTGGGTCGCCGACGATTGCCACAGCACGATCAAAGCTCACAGCAGCTCGTGCTGCCATCGCAGAGAAGCGTCAGAATTTTACAAGCCTCATGGCGGAGGCTGGCGCTGCAGATTCCGAGAGCGCCAAGCCTGATCGCGTCGAGGAAGCCAAGCAATTTGTCCAGGGTGAAGAAGAGCAAGCAATGGTTGCTAGCTGGATTCGTTTACACAGGAATGCAACCGACACGCGCCGTACTGACCGTATGCGTGAGGGCATAGCCCGCGCCAAAGCAATGAAGCAAAAGATCGAGAATGCTCAGCCAACCGGCGATGCATCCTGGGATGGAACATTCACTGCGTGGGAAAGTGCACTTGCTGATGTGCAGCGCCAATACGGTGAATTTGATGAGGTGACCCAGGAGGTGCTTGCTGGTCGTTCGGTTTTGAGGGGACAGCGCTTGAAGACAGATGCTGCGCGAGTGGAGACTGGACGTGTCGGCAAACTCAGTGGACTTGGAGCCGCTGCAACTTCGCCACAGAAACTCGTGGATGCATTGAAGTCATACGTCAACGAGCACGAAAAATCTGCGGAAGCCGCGGACTTTCAGGCTGCAATTGTGGCTCTTCCGACATGGGAAGCGGTGACTGCGTGGTCTTTGGTTCAGCCGCCCCCCACCGTTTTACTGGCAGACCGACCGCAGGCAGACCGAGACGCAGTCGCTGCGGCGCTGGATACGTATGTTCAGGCTTATCCATCGAGTCCATATGGATCCGCATGCGAAGCACTCAAGCCGCTACTCGATGATGCGCCCGACTGGCGTGAGTATCTGACAGAGAAACTAGAGAGTGTGGAGGAGTTGACCTACTGGATGATTGAGCGCAAAGACGGCTCGCGGTGGTATTGCAAAACTGATCCTCGGTCATCTCCACTACAACCGCAGGATGGTGGGGCCTTTAAGAGCGTCATGGTCTATCAAGGTAAGTCCAAGAAGACGGCGTTCGAACGATTTGAGCAATTGCAGTTGAAGACAGAGGGGCCATCGCCGCAAATGGTGTTCGGCAAGCAGTTGGCTGATCTCATGGCAGACGATGAAAAATCAGTAAACGATATCGATGGAGCATTCGACGCAATTTCGGCGTTGCGCGAGAATGAAACGATGGATGGAGCCTTTGCGGCGCTTTTAATGCAGGGCTTGCTTGAGAAAGTGGCGCCACAAATGCCACCAGTGGTCCGCCCGCAGATAGAGGCTGCAGTAAAGCGCCTTAAGAAAGAGAAGCTAGACACCATTGATTGGATCAATCCGCGCGACACTGACGCCCGCACTCGAAGCCGCGCTGTACGTGTGGCAATGCGCGAAGCTGTACAACCAGAATTGTGGCGTAAGGCGTACATGTCGGCCATGGCATCAGCATGCGCGCCGCTTGCACTGGTGTACGAGCCTGCCGGTGTCTTTGTGAAGTCTGATGGCAACGATGTGTTTCTCCCCAACACAAGCACCGTCACTCCGGCGAATACGACACTGTGGATCGCAGAGCCGCCGATCGGCAGCAACCCTGGCACGATGATCAAACTGGGAACAGTGAAGCAGGGCGGCCTTGTTGAGTTTGACTCCGCATCTGCGACCGTGACGCCGGGCAACATGGTGTTCACCATCAAACGAGGGAGCAAGCCGTGACAGATGCCCCCGAGTTTGACGATTTCGACGGTCTCGATGCGGGGGCGCCCTCAGGCGCTGCGAAGCCCGGGCACGATGACCATGGCCGCTCTGCTGTTGGACCATGGTTTGTCCGATTCGCTGGCAGGCGCACTGGTCCATTCGATGCGGAACGGCTGCGAATATTGGCACAGCGCGGTGCGCTCTCGCGCGTCCACGCGTTGAGTGTCGATGGCAAAGTTTGGTCGGCCGCCACCACCGTACGAGCAGTGTTCAATGCGGACGGGTCGGTGGTTGCAACGGGCGTGCGCGCGGTGGAAATGGAAGAAGACCGTCCGGACTTCGGCGGTGAACTTCCTGGTACGGCACCCGAGGAATTCCCCCAGTACAGCTCACGACGATTCATGGGCAGCGCCTTCGTTCGCCCAGTGGTGATCTGCGCGCTTGTTCTTGCGACCATCATGTTGGCCTTACCAACCTCGCGCGACGACGCCGGCGAGCTTGCGTGGTGGTGGCACGAGGGTGCGTTAGGTATCGCAGTCCGCGGCCTGTGTGCGTTCGCGGTTCTGGGTGGTTGGGTCGTGGCGTTTCTTCCACCAGAGCCCGCCCGCGCTGCATCTGTCTCTGCAGTGGCAGCGGTTCTTGCCGCAGCTGGCGCGCTGGTGCTGGCTCCGTGGGCGCCGTGGGCGCTGGTGATTGCACTTCTTGTCCCAATCGCGGCCCTCCTGGTTGCACTTGATGCTGCGGGCTCTCCCGGCATCCGCCCGATGGGTATTGTTGCGGTTTCCACCGCGGCGCTGATGGGGGCGGCATGTATTGCGCTCGGCGTCTTCTGGTATTCACCATGGACGCTCGCGGGAATGATTCTTGGCACTGCTGGCGCGGGCGCACTCGGTTGGGCCGGCGTGTCTTCGATACGGCACAAGGGGCCCAGTGCTACAGGAGTCTTCTGGAGTGGCATCATCGCCGCCACTGGATCCATGGCGTGCATCTTTGCGGCAGCATTTGCTGGGTTAAACAGCCCAACACCGATGGTGGGTGCGCAGGGCGCCGTTTCTGCGTGCCTCGTACTTGCCTTCTCAGCGCTCTCTTGGGCAGCGGTGCACGAGACGGTTGAAAGTTCTCACCTATTACGCGGCACAGAAATGAACGAAAGCGCCTGATACTCTCGGCGAAAGAACACGGAGCACCCCATGGCACAGCCAACGCAACCCGCCACAGCCGTTACTACGCAACCGAAGCTCGATGCACGCGCCGGCGACATTGAATGCATGATTGGATTCCCGTCCGGCCGCTACACGGTGGCATCTGCGCCGCTGTGGCTTGGCGTGGCAGCAGTGATGACCATCCTGGTGGCACTGATCTTGGTCATGGTTGCGCCCAACAGTTACTTGTTACTCATGATGAATCGTTGCTGGACCAATTGGGCAGTGGTGTTCTTTTCGTGGTGGTGCCTTGGCATTCTCTTTGCAAAGTGGATCAAGACCAGTATTCAACTGCGTGCGCTCCGCGCCGTGGACATCGTGCCGCGTCGCGGTGATTTCATCCTGAGTCCTGGTACTTCTGGCGACATCTTGCGCCGCATCAAGGCGGTCGCTGAGCGCCCAAAGGACTTCCTGCTCTTCCGTCGAATCGATATGGCGCTTTCCAACCTTGGCAACATTGGAGAAGTGCGTGATGTTGGCGCGGTTCTTGAAAGTCAAGCGGATTCCGACGGGTCAAGCGTGGACTCGAGTTACACCGTCATTCGTTCGCTCATCTGGACCATTCCCATTCTTGGCTTCATCGGCACCGTCGTTGGTCTTTCGCAGGCAATCGGTTCATTCACCGATGTTCTGACGCAGACTGGCAGTGACGCAGGCAGCATCAAGAGCAAGCTTGGACCCGTGGTTGGTGGATTGGCTACCGCCTTTGAGACAACACTTGTTGCACTCATCGCCGCCGTCATCATCCAGCTTCTTTCCACGTGGGTGTACAAGCGCGAAGAGGCGCTGCTTGACGGCATTACCGACTTCACCACTGAAAATGTGCTTTCGCGCCTGAAACTCACCGATTGGCAGTGACCCATGGGACGACGCAAGAAGCGCGAAGAGGCTCCGCTGAGCCTGTTTTCCTTCCAAGACATCATGGCTTGCCTCACCGGCATCCTGATTCTGGTGGCGCTGCTCATTGCCATGGATGGTCTGACAGATGAGATGGAGGCAACACCCGGCAAGAGTGGTGCGCCGAGTCCAGAGGTCGCAACGGCCCGCATTCCGGTGCTCCGCGAGCAGATTGCAATCTTGCAGCGCTCGATTGACGACCGTAAAGGCGGTCGCGATGTAACGAAGGCCGAGGTGGATCTTCTCGATTACAGCATCAAAGACAAAGCAATGCTGGTGGAACGAGCGCGTAAGCGTCTTGCGGATGCTGATGCGGAAATGAAACGTATCGTGGCGGAGCAAGCGGCAGCGACTCAGCAAATTAAAGAACTGCGTGAGCGCATTGCTGCTGCTACGCGCGCCGCAGAGGCACAGGTGTTGCGTGAGCGCGTGAAGTTCCGTCCAGGAATGAAGTACCCCAAAGCACCGGTTTTTGTGGAGCCAATGACGAGCGGAGTGGTTCTTGGTGAACTGGACGCAACACGCACACCAGTTCGTATTGCCGACCTCAAGGATCCGAACGCCGACGCGCGCATTGTCGGCGCCCTTGCAAAGCGACTTCCTGATACGTCTTACGTCGTGTTCGTTGTGCATGAGGATGCAATTCCGCGCTTTGAAACACTGCGCAATGCATTGA
This sequence comes from Chitinophaga pinensis, assembly GCA_943329105.2. GTDB lineage: Bacteria > Planctomycetota > Phycisphaerae > Phycisphaerales > SM1A02 > UBA966. The sequence goes on from CALQCP020000004.1 coordinate 11,750, forward strand.
TTCGCCGTGGTTACGAGGTGGGCTGGCAATTGTGGGACGGCGCAGCGGGCGGGTTCTTAGATGGCGCATCCGAATCCACCGGGCCGGTGCCGTTGACACTTCCAGCAGTCGCCGACCAGCCAAGTGAGGCTGTGAAGTCGGGTAAGTCTCCGGCCGGAGGTGCACCATGAGTGCAGGTGGTCGACGTCGTCGGCGTGGTGGTCGCAAGAGTTCATCACTTGCGGGTGATCCACTGGATTTGTTCTTGGATGCCATTACCAACGCGCTTGGTGTCATCATGTTCATTCTTCTGATGGTGGTGCTCTTTGGTCGCGCGAGTGATTCAAAGTCAGATGCCGCCGCTCCAACTAAGGCGGAGGTTCGCGAAGCACGTGATCTTGAAGATAAACGTCAGCAGATGCAAGCCAAACTTGACGCCCTGCCGCCCGCGGGCGACCCAGAGTTGAACGCCCGCTGGAATGCAGCCAACAAAGCGTTTCAGAAATTGGAAGATGAACTGATCGAACTTCTGAGCGAAGCCCAGCGCCGCGAGGCGGACGCGTCAGCCGCCGCCGTCAAACTTGCAGAGTTGCGCAAGGCGCTTGAGAAAGTCACCGCTGAGGCATCTACGAAATCAGAAAGTGTCACTCCGCCGAGCGGTTTCGTTCGTGTCAGCCGCTTTCAGCAGGATCAACGAAAGTCGGTCATCCTGCTCCTCTCCGGAGGCAAGCTTTTGCGTTTCCGCGCCACCCCGGAAACCAAGGAAATCAGTGCTCCCGCGAGCGGATTTGCGGTCAGCAACGCGGTCAGTGCAGCCGAGGGCGTCAGCCGGGCGCTCGATGGATTCCAGCCCGCCACGTACCGCGTCGAATTGCTGGTTTGGGAGGGTTCTTTCGCGCAGGGCAAGATGGTTGAGCAGGCACTCCTGGACTTAGGGTTCGATTCGAATCCCCTGCCTGTTCGCGCGGGCACTTCTGTTCCGTCCGGAACCGGCGGCGTGCAGTAGCGTCTGCGACATGCGCCTGTGCTCCCTTCTGTACATCCCCTTGCTCTGCATCATGGTTGGCTGCGGCAAGCCCATCGTGGTGCACGCAGTCACGGAGTCATCGCTCGATCCCATTGCAGACGTGCGCGTCTACCGACATCGCTTCGGGTTCTTCAATTTCTTTCCGGGCACCAAGTTTGTCCAGACTGGACCGGACGGCCGCGCGGAAGTCAGTGTTGGTTCCGCCAACACCAATCTCACCCTGCTGCGCGCGGGGTACGAACCGGTCATCTTTGGTGTCTTTGAAACGCCATCCGTTGCCATTGCGCCGGATGTTGGTGGCTATGACCATGTGGTGATGTTCAAGGACATCAAGTCTGCGCCGAACAACGAATACCAAGTGCAGCTACGCCCGGTGCGTCGGGAGCCGCTCCATCTCACGGTGCGCGACTCCGCAACGAACGCGCCGATCAGTGGCGCGGAAGTCTTTGGCGCAACATTTCTGTATCTGCCGCAGCCGGGGCTGGAGGCAGACTGGGGATTCCCACCGCTGCAAGTTGCCAAGACGGACGCATCCGGCAAAGTCACCATTGACCAGATTTCCGGCTTTCGTAACAGCATCACCGTGCGCCTCGTTGGGTACCAGAACGCAGTGATTGCCTTTGATGGTCGCGCGATCACTGGCCCGTGGGCGATTGATGTTCCGTTTCGCAAATTGCAGTCCAAGCAGATTGACTTTCTGGTGATTGACGCCAAGACCAAGGCGCCGGTGCCGGGTGCAGAAGTACGTCTTGGCGAGTCACGCGATGGGCTGCCGCCGAATCCGAATGGTTGGACAAAAGTCGTCGGGGTGGACGGTCGCACTGGACCGATGCCGGTGGCAGACATGTCACCGTTTCTCATTAGCGTGACCAGTAGCAACTACCAAGAGTGGCGGGGGGCGCCCGTGTGGCGGGCGTTGACCGCGGGGCAGACTAAGAAGCTGGAATTGCAGCGGAAGTAAGTCGATACTCGCAGACGGCGTGGGGTATCCGGGTCGCGCTTGGGCGTTGATGCATCACGCCTGATTTACTGGCCCGCATTCGCCTTACGAGGACGGCCGCTGAGCGCGGCCCAGTCCTCTCCGGCGCCTGCGGCCAGGGATCGCGTTGATGCATCACGGTTGCCTACTGGCCCGCATTCGCCTTACGAGGATGGCCGCTGAGCGCGGCCCTATCCTCTCCGGCGCCTGCGGGCCAGGTCATGATCTTCGGCGGAACGTGGTGTTCACGCCGTTGGTAGCGCAGTGAGGCCCCGAAAATGGGGACAGGGGTGAACGGCACCTATTTAAGTAGGCGTTCGGCAATCTGTAGACCGTTGAGTGCTGCGCCCTTGCGGATTTGGTCTCCGGAGACGAACAAGTTCAGGCCAAATCCTGCTGCTTGGCTGTGGTCAGCGCGGATGCGTCCAACCAATACTGCGTCGCGGCCGGTGGCATTTACCGGTTCAGGGAATCGGTTCGCAGCGCGATCGTCTACTAACTCAATTCCCGGTGCCGCCGCAAGTACAGCGCGCGCGCATTCTTCGGTGAGGGGTGTTCGGAACGTCAGATTGATGGACTCGCTGTGCGCTCGCAAGATCGGTACGCGCACGCATGTGGCCGTGATGGCAACATCGGGATCACGCCAGATCTTGCGGGTTTCTTCCAGCAACTTTCGCTCTTCCTCATTCTGCCCGTCCGCGCCAATAGCACTGTCATGGCTGAAGAGATTGAAGATGTATTGACGACCAAAGATCGGTGTCTGCAGCGGCCGTCCTGCGGACCAGTCGCCTGCTTGCTGCGCAAGTTCTGCCATCGCTGCTGCACCCGCACCACTGGCTGCTTGGTATGTGGAGACAACCATGCGTGCCACACCCGCATGGTGATGCAGCGGTGAAACTGCCATCAACGCAATGATGGTTGAGCAATTTGGAACAGCAATAATCGTCGGCACTCGAAGCACATCAAGTTCAGCACCGTTCACTTCAGGAATCGCCAGCGTGTAGCGCTGATCCATACGAAATGCACTTGACTTGTCGATCACCCACGCGCCCGATGCAACCGCTTGAGGCGCCCATTCTTTGCTGATGGCGCTACTTGCGGAAAAGAACGCAATGTTCGTTCCTGCGAAACATCCCGGCGCAAGTGGCTCGACCGTTACATCACGGCCCAGCGCTCGCAGCGTCTTCCCCGCACTGCGCGCACTGGCAAAGACCCGCACGCTGCGCGCAGGAAACGAACGTTCCGCAAGCAGTGCCAGCAATTCCTCGCCGACCGCTCCGGTTGCTCCAACGATTGCAATCGCTGGATCTGATGGAATTCGCACCGGAGTCACTTGCGACGCTTCGGCTCAATGCCAACTAAGTAGAAGCGCGCCACTTGCGCATCAAAGGCAGTGTGATCCATGCGTTCGAACGTGAAACTGCCTTCCATGGTGCCCCAGTGCGTGAGCAACGGCGCAAAGCTGTGATATTCAAATCGTCCGCCCGGGGCGATAGTGGGTTGCTGGCCAACCACACCTTCGCCATCCACGTTGCGCACTTCGCCATCACCGTCAACGATCGTCCAGTGACGCTTGCGCAGAACCACGTTCTCACTGCCGTCATTGGAAATCGTCACGTGGTACGCAAAGTTGTACCGACCACCCACCGGATCACTCGTCTCTGGAATGAACTGCGGCGTCACCCGAATGCGGATGCCGTTAGTGACAACTTCGGAACTGAGATTTGTGGTGGTTGCAGAGGAAGAGGACATCGGAAGAAGTATAGGTGGCTCGACAGGCAGATCAAACTGCGGCCAGCACTTCTTTGCTTGCAGCGCGTCCGTGGCCGGCAGGTTTATCAGGCAAGTAACGCCCGCAGCGCCGCGCCGGGATCCGGCTCGCGCATCAGGCTTTCGCCGACAAGTGCAATGTGAATTTCGTGCTTTGCCAGACGGCGCATGTCGGCGAGCGTCCGAATACCACTCTCGGCAACCATCACGCGTCGCGTGGGGGCCTCCACCATGTCTGCCACTCGGAGCGCATGCCCAAGGTCGGTTTCCATGGTGGCAAGATTTCGGTTGTTGATTCCCAGCAGACCGTAGCCCACATGAGGAAATCCCACGTGGTTGATGACGCGCCACAGGTTGTCCAGGTCATGAACCTCAAGCAGGGTGGTCATCTGCAGCTCGGTAGCCAAAATCTGGAAATCAATGATTTCACGCTCGTGCAGGCACTCGGCAATCAGCAGGATGGCATCAGCGCCCGCCGCGCGGGACTCCCAGATTTGATAATCGTCAATGATGAAGTCCTTGCGCAATACCGGCAGCGGAACAACATCACGGATCGCATGGATGTACGAGAGGTCGCCGCCGAAGAATTCATGGTCGGTGAGGCAGCTAATCGCAGCCGCGCCAGCTTCGTAGTAACTTCGTGCAATGGCGACCGGATCGAAATCCTCGCGAATCACCCCGGCGGACGGGCTCTTTCGCTTGACCTCGGCAATGACACGCATGGAATTGGGATGTCGATCGTCCACCACGCTGCGGAAGAAATTGCGCGGGCGCCCAAGTTCAGAAATGCGCTCTTGCAATTCGCTTACTGGCACCTTGCGCTTGGCATCGGCCACTTCACGGCGCTTGTGCTCGACGATGTGCTTGAGAACGGGAACCATCGGTGTTGTCGCGTGTTCAGCGCTAATCGGTGATGCGGCAATGGCCGCTGCTCCGGTAAGCGAGGTGATGGAGTCTACGCCGACCAGCATGAATTGGTCGCTCATTCGGTGGTGCGTATTAGCAATTCTTGCAGTGGCAGTAGTGATGCGCGTCGAGTGGTTCCGCGCCTCGCCGCGCGTTGGGCCAGCGTGGCAACTGCGCGCTGAACCAAGTGTCTTTGGTTTCGGAGCCGCTTTCCTTGCGTCTGCCGTTGGCGCGCAAATTCTCACCCTGGCGTTCAGACTTAATGACGAATCGCCGCAACTCATGCAGCAAGCACTGCAACGAATTGGCGCCCACGGCGCGCAACTTGCAGTGGTGGCGTTCATCTTGTTGGCACGGCGCTTCCGCCCACGTGGTGCAAGCACCGCAGTGACGCGCGGTGGCGTCCACCAGCATCCACGTGCGCTACTGGAGTCAGTCATGATGGCTGTTGCTGGGGCACTCTTACTGTGGCCAGTGATCGAGGCGGTTGGCGGATCGATCGGCGCCATCGAGCGCTGGTTTGGAACTTCAACTCCCGCCGTTGGGCATCAAACCATTGAAATTCTCCTCAAAGCTGGCACTCATGACCCATGGTGGTGGCTCACCATTGCCAGCGCGGTGATCTTGGCGCCGCTCGCCGAGGAGTTCGTCTATCGCGGGCTCTTGCAACAGGGGCTCAAGGCCATCGGATTGAGTACACGGATCGCCATCGTGATCACTAGCTTCCTGTTCGCCATCATGCATTGGACCGCACTGACCGATGGATCGCGACTCGTAGGTATCACCGTGCTGTTCATTCTTGCAGTTGGCTGGGGCATGCTCTACGAGCGCACCGGTCGAATAGCAGCACCGATTCTGGCGCATGCGATCTTCAATGCAACGAATTTGCTCATCGCGTTCAACAGTTAGAGCGTGCCATTTCTAACGCTACGCGCCGTTGTGCCAACTGCGCCCCTCACGCGCTAACAAGTCATCCGCAGACTGTGGCCCCCATGAGCCGGGTGCGTAATTGCCATGGATTCCTGCACGCAACGGCTCGCTCGCGGCGCCAATGAATGGCATGACCGCACGCCATGCATCTTCCGTTTCCTCGCGTGTCTTGTAAAGCGTCTGGTCTCCGCGCATGGCATCCACTAACAGTGGGCCGTATGCCTCCACGGAATCGTTTCCGAATTCCTTGCGATAGTCCATCACCATTTCAACAGGTCGCAGCGCGAACGAAGCGCCCGGAACCTTGCTATTAAATCGCAAGCTGAAACTTTCACCCGGCGCAATCTGGATGATCATTCGATCCGCTTGAATAGGCGCCTTGTTCATCGAGCGGAACAAATTGGCAGGCGGTTCCTTGAACTGAATCACCACTTCAGTTCGCTTGGTTGCCATGCGCTTACCGGTGCGGATATAGAACGGAGTCCCGCCCCAGCGCCAGTTGTCGAACGTAAATCGCAGCGCCGCAAACGTCTCCATCGTGGAACCCGCAGCAACACCCGGAAGTTCGTGGTACGCGCCTTCCGTGACCCCGGCGATGTCGCCCGCCGCGTACTGACCAAGCGCCACTGCACGTCCTGCCTGTGCCGCCGAAGGCACTTGAATGCTTTCCACAATCTTTCGCTTTTCTGCGTTGATCATCGCCGGCGTCCAGCTTGACGGCGGATCCATGGCTACAAACGCCATGACCTGCAGCAAGTGACTCTGCACCATATCGCGGATGGCACCGGTCTGGTCATAGAACGCGGTGCGCGAACCAACACCCAATGTTTCCGATGCAGTGATCTGCACGTGATCAACAAAGTTGGCGTTCCACACCGGCTCAAAGATCGCGTTGGCAAAGCGGAAAGCCAGCAGGTTTTGCACGACTTCCTTGCCTAAATAGTGATCAATTCGATAGACCGCTTCCTCCTCAAAGACGCGCCCCAGCGCACGGTTCAATGCCCGCGCGGAATCAAGATCATGGCCAAATGGCTTCTCGATCACCACGCGTTGCCAACTGCGCTTCAGGGGATCAATGCTGCACCAACGCTTACCTTCGGTCACCAAGTCAGCCGCATCAATCTGTCCGATGATTGGCTCGTAAAGATCCGGCGCCACCGAAAGATAGAAGAGGATATTTCCCCCTGTGCCCGCTTTGGCATCAAGCGCATGAATGGCGCTGACAACGGCTGGCCACGCTTCAGCGGTGGCCGCATCGCCAGCGATGTAGTGAATCCGATCCGCAAGCGCTCGCCACGCCGCTTCCTCAAACTCGCCTCCCAGCGCCTTGCGTGCGTCACGTGCAAGATCCTCACGGAACTCTTCGTTGGTCTTGGCGCGCCTACTGACGCCAAGCACCTGAGTGCGCGGGTCAATGGCACCACGCCGGTTCATTTCATAGAGCGCGGGAATCAACTTTCGGTGCGTCAGATCGCCTGATGCACCAAGAATGACGATGACACATGGATCGATACTTGCCACGGCGCGGATCCTACGGAAATCGAACGCCATGCATAACAAGCGGCAATTTGCGTACGCGGTGTGCAGACACCCACGCACCCCCGTCACCTCATCACAATGCCGTTACGCCGCGCCGCGCGCTTCGCGCGGGTGGAATCGATCGATGGTCTTACGCAGATGACTTCGATCGACATGCGTATAGATCTGCGTCGTGCCGATGTCCGAGTGCCCAAGCAACTCTTGAATCACACGCAAATCAGCCCCGCCGGCCACCAAGTGCGTTGCAAAGGAGTGGCGCAGCAAGTGTGGATGCACCCCACGAATACCAGCAATGCGGGCGTACTTTCCAACAATCTGCCACAGTGCCACGCGTTCAATCGGGCGACCAGTATGCGAAAGGAATAGCCGAAACCCATCGCGCGCATCTGGAAACCGCGTCAAGTGCGGCCGCAGTTCTGCTACGTACGCCTTCACTGCATCAATCGCTGGAACACCAATCGGAACAATCCGCTGCTTGTTTCCCTTGCCAATGACATTCACAATTCCAAGCGTTTCATTGAAGTCATTCATCTTCAGCGTGCCCACTTCACTGGCACGCAAGCCTGCCGCGTACATCACTTCCAACATGGCGCGGTCGCGTAGCCACAGCGCCCCATGTTCAGGGCCGGGCGTTTCCACCAACTTCTTCATCTGCCCAGGCGTCAGCGTTCCTGGCAACTTCTTCCAAGTGGTTGGTCGTTCGAGCAGCCGCGCCGGGTCTTTCTCAAGCTTGAAATTCGCGTGCATCCAGCGAAAGAACACACGCATGGTTGCCAAATGCCGCACGATGGAAATCGGATCCAGTCCACGCTCGCGCGACAAGTAGCGCAAGTGCGCCGACAAGTGATCGACGGTGACTTCCTTGGGCGTACACACTCCCTGCGTGGCAAGGAACACGCGCATTCCCTCAAGGTCGCGCGCGTAGGCCTCAATCGTTGCAGCAGCAAGCCCTGCCTCAATGCGAATGAACACCATGAAATCTGCGATCGATCGATCGAAGTCAGGCGTCGCGGGAACGGCGGGCGAATCGTCCATGGATAGTTAGCGGTTGCGTCCGCGGCGCAGGAGCTGCGCGAGGCTGGTGTGTTTCTTCGCGATTGATGCGATGGAACATGGGGCATCCGTAGAAGCCCCCCAAGCAGTAGCGGTACATGGCATCAAGTTCGGCCATGCGAAATCGATCCTGGCAGCGTGGATCGTTTTTATCCAAGTGCGGGCACGCGTGTCCAAGCGCTGGATCAGGGGCATTCTGCATGGCAACTCCATCCATCCTAGATCGACCAAAGTTGCCGCCGAGCATCATTTCTCTCACTTTGCAGCAGGGCAGCTCAATCGGGCGCCGCATTCGTCACGATGGCGCCACTTCGATCACTGGTACCGGACGCTGCGCGGGAAGAAATGCAGCCCCGCAGCCTTGCGAGCGCTCTCAAGCGTCTCCTCCGCCACCACATTGGCGCGCGCGCATCCCTTCTTCAGAATGTCCAGGAGTACCGCATCATCGTCGCCGATCCGCTCGCGGCGCGCACGCATCGGCGCCAACAGGCGATTGATTGCCTCCGCCACTTCCACCTTCACATGGCCATCGCCAAGATTGTCACCTGCTGCATAGCGTCGCTTCAATTCAGCCACGCGATCAGGATCTTCGATGAATGTGTCCACATATTGAAACAGCGCGTTCTCAATATCACCAGGTTCCGTTGGGCTCTGCCGACCTGTGAAGATCTTCTTCACTTTGTTCTCGACTTCTTTCGGCGAGTCACTGATGTAGATCGCATTTCCAAGACTCTTCGACATCTTGTTCTTGCCATCAATCCCAAGCAGCCGACCAACCTTGCCCACTTCCGCACGCGGCACCGGCCAAATTCCCCCAAGTTTCACGTGATCGGCATCATCCGCATCCGTTGGCACGCCGCAGTACATCTGATTGAAACGCCTGCCGACTTCGCGGGTGAGCTCTAGGTGCGGCACTTGATCTTCGCCCACCGGAACCCCCACTGGTCGGAATGCCAAGATGTCCGCACATTGCCCCACCGCATACAGCGGGAATCCAAATGAGTATGTCTCGCCAAGACCCTTCATCTCAATCTCAGTCTTCAATGTTGGGTTTCGCATCACGCGGTTGAACGGCAACAGCATGGCAAACAAGAACGTCAATTCATGGATCGCGGGAATCTCGCTCTGCAAGAAAATCGTCGATCGCTCCGGATCGATACCCATCGCCAGGTAGTCCTTCACAATGGCAATCGTGTCGCGGCGAATCTCTGCGGGCTTGTCAGCTCGGGTTGTAAAGGCGTGGTAATTGGCAAGAATGAAGTAGCAGTCATGCGTCTCCTGCAATTCCACGCGGCGTTTCACACTACCCACCCAGTGGCCAAGGTGAAGTTGCCCGGTAGGGGTGTCGCCAGTAAGAATCCGAGGTCGTTCTGCGGTCATGGAAGGGGAAGGATACGCCCCGGCATCGCTAGTATTCCCCCACGATGATCGGCGAACCCAATGACGACGAAATACAGGTTGAAGGACTTGACGAACCGATCGGCGGCCCACGCCTGCGCGGCACGGTGATTGCCCGGCGTACCGCCGAGGACTTGTATGACGCGTTGGCCTCCGATCTGATCGCCCATTCCGCCAATTGTGTTCGCCAGTTTGGCGACTTCCATCTGGCGCTCTCCGGCGGTCGAACTCCGTTCCCGCTCTACGAGCGCCTGATGTACGACCCGCGCTTTCGCATTCTGCCGTGGCGGCGCACGCACCTGTGGATCGTCGACGAGCGTTGTGTTCCGTTCGAAAGCGAACTCTCCAACTTCAGTCGTATCAAAGAAGTGATCGTTGATCACTCTGATATCCCGCCCGAGCAAGTACACCCAATGCTTGCCAACACGCCCGAGTCCGCCGAGCGCTACGAGCGCGAACTCCGCGACACACTCGGTTGGCGCCCCAAGGGTCACGACCGTCTTGACTTCGTGTTGCTCGGCATGGGTCTTGATGGCCACACCGCCAGCATCTTTCCCGGTTCACCCGCATTGCATGGCAGCGATCGCCTGGTGATGGACGTTGCAGCGCCCACGACTTCCGCGCCCGCGGTGCCGCGCTGCACGCTCACCATGCAGATGCTGAACGCGTCGCGCTTTGTTGCGCCCTTCATCATGGGCGCGGATAAAGCACCCATCTTGCAACGCGTCGCCGATGGCGCATCACCCGATGAACTACCCATCGCCGGTCTTCGCCCCGTCGCTGGCGAATTGCGTTGGTTCCTCGACGCTGCGGCGTGCGGGCGCAGCTGACGGCACCGCCGTTTGCGAGACCCTCTGAGGCATGCAAGCGCATGTATTTCTGGACACAGCAGATTTATCGCCGTTCGATGTGGAGCGCCGTGGTCGATGCGCCGAAGTGCGTATGTTGCCTATCCATTGATCACTGAACATTTGCCGCTGAGAGAGCCCACTATGCGCCCGTCGATTCACGAATACCGCCGCTTCTTTGCATGCTCGTCGCGCCCACTTGTTGCAGTGGGAAGCAGTCCGCTTGCAGCGATGGTGATGCTCATGCTTTTCCCGTTCGTCACGCCCGCTGTGGGCGACACCGTGGTTACTGGAAACGGCATTCCGGTGGTAGTCGCCGATCCGACAGCGATCGGCGCGAACCTTGACTTTGTTGCTGGCACTGGCGGCCCAGCCGTGTTGGACTTACTTACGGGCGGCACGTATGCCGGCGAATGGAGCATCAACAATGTCTCCGCAGTCTTTAACTTGAATGGTGGTTCACTCTGGCTTCTGCCCACGGTCGGTACTGGCACAGCGACGGGTGATGCCAACCTACTAGTGACTAACGGAACACTGCGGCTTGGTACGAACTCGTTTCTGACGGGCTTTGGTAGCGGCGGAACGGGTGGAACGCTCGCGGCAACCAATGGTGGTTCGCTAGTGATCGACGACAAGCAATGGATCGAAAGTATGACCTTGCTGCAACTCGGTGGCTCATGGACATCGGGCGCGGCAGCAACGTTCACCTACAGCGGGGCGGATCCGGTCACCACTGCAGCTGGATTTTCACTCTTAAACGGTGGCGCTTCGGCGATCGCCTTGTCGGGCGCGGGTTCACTCACCTTTACCGGCAACGTGCAAGGCACCGGCGACCTCGTGGTCATCTCCGGCGGCGGCGGGGGAACGGTGAGCTTGGCGTTCAGCACCGGGTCCTTTGATGGCCACACCGTCATTGAGGGCACCAGCGCCAACATCGACACACAGAATTCGGTCGGTCTTCAGGGGCTGACGCTCAATAGCGGTGCCGTCACGGTGGGCACCGCGCTGACACTCGCAGCTAGTCAAGCATTTGATGTGAACGGCACCTCGAGCCTCACGGGCAGTGCCCCGGGTCTCACGACATTCACACTCGATGGGGCGATGTCCGGAACTGGCAGCTTGGCGCTGAGCGGCATCAATCTGAACGTCAACGGCACCACTTCAACGTTCACCGGTGCGCTCACGCTCGCGGGTGCCGTTGGCAGCGAGTCCACCGTCACCACCACGAACGCGGCATGGCTCGGCGGCGTGAGTTCGCTGACGATGGCGAACAACACGTCGTTGACTTACGCTGGCACCGACGCCGGCACGTATGGCGGCGCGATCATCACCGGCGCCGCTGCCACCGACCGCGCGCTGATCTTCACCTCCGGCGCCGGCAACGGCAACCTGACCCTCAGCGGTACGGTGGCCGGCACTGGCGACCTGGTGATCGGCTCGGCCGGCGGATCCACGGCCACCACGACGCTCGCCTTCTCGCTGGGAACGCTCGAAGGCCACACCGTCATCGAGAACGCCAACGTCGCCATCAACACCCAGGCGTCCATCGGCGCCGCGGGCCTCTCGCTCTCCGGCGCCAACGTCACGCTTGGCACCGCGCTCACGCTGCGCGCCGCGGACCTCGGCCCTCCGGCCACCCCGGACCAGGTGTTTGACCTCACTGGCACGTCCACGCTCACGGGCGGCGGTGCCGGCCTCACCGCGTTCACCGTGAACGGCGGCATGACCGGCGGCGGGGCCCTCACACTCTCTGGCATCAGCATGAACGTCGGTGGCGCCACCGCCAACTACAACGGCACGCTGACGCTCGACGGTTCCTCGACGCTCACCACCTCCAACCAGCAGTGGCTGACCAACGTCGCATCGATCAACCTTGGCAACGAAACATCGCTGATCTACGACGGCATCGTGGCAGGCAACTACTCCGGTCCGTTGAACGCCACCGGCGCGTCGGCCACTATCGCCACTTCCGGCGCGACTGCCGCCGACTTCCGCGTCGACGGTACGGTGACCACCACGGGAGATCTGGTTGTCTCTGCACTCGACGGTTCCACGGCCACCACCACGCTGGCCTTCAGCGCCGGCAGTATCAGCGGTCAGACCGTCATCGACAGCGCCAAGGCGAAGATCGATACCGCGTTCTCCGTCGGTAGCACCGGCCTCGCACTCATCGACGGCGACCTTACGCTCGGCACCACGCTGACCCTCGGTTCTGGCCAGGCATTCGCCGTGAACGGCACATCGAGCGTCACCGGCAGTGGCGGCGCCAACACGGCGTTCAATGTCGACGAGGCGATGTCCGGCACGGGCGCGCTCAGTATCTCGGGCGTTGATCTCTCGGTCGGCGCAGCCACGTCCGGGTTCACCGGCGGTATCGCGCTGAAGGCTGGCTCCACCGCCACCACGAGTAACGCCGCGTGGATCAGCAGCCTCACTTCGCTCACCCTGAACGCCGATGCAACGGCGACGCAGTTCACCTACACCGGTAACGCCACTGCCACCTATGACGGCGCGCTTGTCTCGGGCGGCTCCGCCGCAGCCACCATCGCCACCTCCGGGGCCGGCACTGGCGCCCTCAACTTCACCGGCACCGTGGATGGCAGCGGCGACCTAGTCTTCAAGGCACTCTCGGGCTCCACCACCACCACCACGCTGGCCTTCAGCGCAAGCACCTTCACCGGCACCACGGTGATCGACACCATGTCCGCCGCCGTGAATACGCAAGCATCCGTCGGCGGCGCTGGCATGCGCATCTTGGATTCGCAGGTGGACATCGGCGCGAACCTCTCGCTCGGTTCCGCGCAGTCACTCACAATCGGTGGAACCACCACGCTCACCGGCACGTCTGCGGGGACCACCACGCTGGCGGTCGATGGCGGCCTCAACGTGTCGGGCGCCTCCGCCAATCTGACGCTCTCGCAACTCAGTGCGTCATTTGGATCGGGCGGCACATCAAATTTCGCTGGCGATGTCACGCTCACTTCGGGATCCGCGCTCTCCCTGACTGACGGCGCCGATCTGAGTGACGCCTCGGTCTTCTCCGACGCGCTGAATTCCGGCGGCGCAGTGACCGTCGGCGGCGACGGCACGCTGGCCCGCATCGGCAGCGTCGGCAACGCGTTCAAGGGTCTGCTCAATCCGGGCGACCGCAACAACGCCGGTTCTTCAACGCTCACCGTCACTGGCGACGTCATTCTTGACGCAACCTCCACGGCCAGCTGGTACCTGCTTGATTCCAGCGGCAAGGCCGATCGCCTTGACGCTGGCGGCGTGTTCACCCTCAACGGTTCCGCGGCCAAGATTGTCTATGACGCCAACTTCTATTCCGGCACCTTCATCCCTGCCTCCGGCGTCACCGTCGATTACGTGATGGCCACCGCCGGCACGTTGAACGGCACGTTCAGCACGGTGGATGTGGTCACTATCGATCCACTCACCGGCCTTGCCACCGACCACGCGGTGAATGCCAACGGCTCCACGTACTTCATGGGTGGTGCGTTTGAGGTGAGTTACGCGGGCAATGAATTCAGTCTGCAGATCATTGGTCAGGGCGGCTCGTATCCGCTGGCCGCTGGTAGCACCAGCACAAACGTTGTTGTGGATGTGCAGACGGGTAACGGCACCGTCCGCCGCAATGCCAATGTCGGCACGGTGAACAACAGTCAGATCAATGCATCGGCCGCAGCGATCACTGCAATCGCTACCGGTCCGGTTGGTTCGGACGAGCAGTACGTCGCCACGGAACTGTTGCTCCTCACGCCCGGCGCCTTTGCAAGTGCTGAGGTGGCGCTTTCCAACGTTTCCAATCCGTACGCGCTGCCCAGCGTCACTATGAACCAGCTCTTTCAGGCCGGAAACGTAGCTATGAAGCGACTGATGCAACTGCGCGAAAGTAATACGCCAACGCCAGTCGCTCCGCTCCTGAGTTCCAAGGGCGGCGTGACCGATCAGGAATCGTTGAACGCTGGCTCGGCCGTTGTCACCGGCAACTCGTTCACAAGTTTCGGTGCACCATTGAACGGCCCAACGCCTGATGATGGTGCTCGGTGGTGGTCGCGCGGTTACGGATTCACCAACAGCGTCAGTGATGACACATGGGCAAAGACCAGCTATAGCTCGGCCACCGGCGGCCTCATGTTCGGCGCCGACATGGTGCTTGGCAAGGGATTCATCGCGGGTGCGTTCATCGGTTACATGCCCGGAACGGTTGACATCACCGGCGGCTTGGTTGACGAGACGGACACCATGAACGGTGCGAACGTCGGCATCTACGGCAGTTGGGTCCCGGATTCTGGCAAGTGGTACGTGGAGGCTGCCGCGCAGGGCGGCTACGCGGGCGTTGACCGTACGCGCGACCTTTATATCCCGGGCGTTGTGCGCACGGCCACATCGGACAACTCGCTGTGGGCTGCGTCGGTGAACTCGGAGATCGGCATGAACATTCGTATCGGCGGCGACATGTTCGTGCAGCCATACGCGGCGGTGGCTGCCGGTTACGTTGGTCAAAGTTCCTACACAGAGCAGGGCGCTGGCAGCGCAAACTTGGATGTTTCAAGCCAAAGCGCCGTGATGTTGCAGCCATCGATTGGCTCACGCATCATGCACACGTTGCGCATCGATCGTGATGTGTGGACGCCGTACATTGGCAGTGCGTTCATCGCCGCGGTGCCGATCGGCGACTGGGATGTCACCGCCACGAACGCGTACAGCGCAACACCTGGTTACTCGGTGTACGGCAGTCCAGAGACGCGTTACGGCGCCAGCTTTGAGGCTGGTGTTGAGTTTGCGTCGTACAAGGGAATCACCGCGTACTGCTCGTTCAACGGCATGCAGTTGGACAACGAGCAACAGTACGGTGGTCAAATCGGCGTCATCGTTCCCTTCTAAAGTCGGCGCCATTCACTGCTATCGCGCACCGCCTCCGCCACTCATGCGGAGACAATCTTCTCGTTCACCAACCAGTGCGAGTCCCCGCTTGGCCACTTCGGCCAAGGAGGCCGCTCTCTTTGTGGGGAGGTCTGAAGTGAGTGCCTTATCGAGCGAGGTACGCCTCAAGAATCGCGCATGCAGCCAGCGCGTCGCGCAGTTCCTTCTTCTCGCGGTGCGTGCGCCCGCTCTGCGACATGCGTTGGTCGGCCTCAAAGCTCGAAAGTCGCTCGTCATGAAAGTGCACTGGCAGTCGCACACGCGCAGCAATCGCGGCGCCGAACTCACGCGCATCGGTGACGGCGGCGCCTTCTGTTCCATCCATATTGATAGGCAAGCCAATGACCAGCGCATCGGGTCCATGCCGATCAATGGCCTTAGCCAGCGCATCCATCAGCGCTGGGCCGCGCGACACCATCAACACCTCGACAGGTTGCACGATGCGCAGCACATCATCCCCGGCCGCCAGGCCGGTTCGCTTTGCACCAAGATCAATCGCCAGGTATCGCATGAATTCAGCGCAACGCTTCCGGTACGAGGCCAGCCATGTCTTTGACCTTCTCCGCCAGATCCGCGCGCACCACCAGTGTTGCATCCTTGGTGCGCACCACAATCACATCGGTCAGCCCGATGGTGGTGATCACATGCGCAGGATCATCACTCAGCGCCAGCACGCCCGTGCTACCCACATGCAGCGCCTGCGCGTTGGTTCGATTGCCGGAAGCGTCCGCCGCAAGGGTCTCGCCGTAACTTGGCCAACTACCGACATCGCGCCACTCGACGCTCATCGGCACCACGCACACCGAGAGTGTTGGATCTTTTGAAGCCGGCTCCATCAGTGCGTAATCCACACTAATTTTCGGCAGTTCTGGATAGATGCGCTCCACGGTTGCACGCGCGGTAGCGGTTCCCCACGCGGCACGAATCTCGCGCATGCCAGCGGCAGTTTCCGGCTTGAAGCGCTGCAATGCCTCCAGCACAGTCTTCGCACTGAATATGAACATCCCACTATTCCATCCAAACCCTCCGCTTTGCACATACTCCTCAGCACGCGCACGATCCGGCTTCTCCACAAATCGCTTCGCTCCGAACGCGCCGGGAAATCCCGCAATCGCGTCACCGCGTTCCACATAGCCGAACCCCGTCGCTGCAAATGTCGGAGTCACCGCGAAAGTCACCAGCCGCGTCGGGTCTGCCTCCACCAGCCGAAACCCAAGATCCATCGCACGCTCAAACTCGGCTTGCGGCGTAATCAAATGGTCGCTCGTCAACACAGCGAACACCGCGTCGGGATCATCTTTCCCAACCACCGCCGCAGCAAATGCCACCGCGTTCACTGTGTCGCGCCCCATCGGCTCTCCCAAGACGTGCGCATCATCAATCCACGGAATGTCCTCACGGATCAGCGCGCGGTATTTCTCCCCGGCACACACATACCGGTTCGCCTCTGGAACCAGCGTGCGAATTCGCTCCGCTGCCACGGAAAGCAGGCTCTTTCCACCAATGAAACGCAACAACTGCTTGGGAACAGCCTGCCGGCTCATTGGCCAAAGTCGCGTACCGGATCCACCTGCCATAATCATTGCGTAGCGCATGGCTCGTAGGATAGGCGCAGGCAAGGAAGCCCCCATGATCACCCAACTCACCGGAAATCTCATCGCCATCGACGACGGCGCCGCCCATGTTCAGGTAGCGGAACTCACCTACGAGGTGTTGATTCCCGCCGCGGATTCCATGTCACTCGCAGCGCGCATTGGGCAACCGGTGAAGTTCCACACGCTGCATTACCTGGAGGGGCAAGGGCAGGGATCCAGTTTCTGGCCGCGCCTAATCGGATTCCAGTCAGCCACCGATCGCGCCTTCTTTGAACTCTTCACCACCGTCAAGGGCATTGGCAATCGCAAGGCATTGCGCGCGTTGCAGCTTCCCTTCGCACAGGTCGCGGAAGCGATCGCCGCGCGTGATCACGGCATGTTGCAGACGCTGCCAGAAATCGGCAAGCGCACGGCGGAAACCATCTGCGTTGAACTCAAAGGAAAGATCGATCCGTTTGTGCGCGAACTCGGCGTGCGACCAGCAGCACCTGGAACCAAGGCGGGTGCGCGTGGGCCGATCAGCGCGGAAAGCAAACTCATGGCAGCAGCGCGCGACGCGATTGAAGTGCTCGCACAGCTTGGGCATTCCAAGCCGGCGGCACGGGACATGATTGAACGTGTTCTTGGGCGCGACGATGTGCCCGGGGATCCGACGGCCGAGGCGCTCGTCGAGCTGGCATTGCGGTAACTCGAGCGGGGGGGGTCCGGTGTTGCAGCACGATTTCGTAGTGGCTCTGATGCAACACGATTGCATACTGGCCCGCATCCGCCTTACGAGGACGGCCGCTGAGCGCGGCCCTGTCCTCTTCGGCGCCTGCGGCCAGGTGGACGGGTTCCAGACTGTGCATGCACGCGTCCTGCGTGTTCGAGCCCCCGCAGTGAGCACGGGATCCTCGGTAAGCGGCGTGTGAAACTGAGAAGTCCGGCAGTTGGACGTACGCCCCGTGGGTGCCAACCGGACGAACAGATTCGCCCGAGGCTAAGCGGAACCTTGTGGAGCGCAGCCGTC
>CALQCP020000005.1 GCA_943329105.2 Chitinophaga pinensis
GCAAGCAGCAGCACCATGTCCCACGCGGGGCGACGTTCCGGCGCCATGCGCGCGCATCGAAGGGCGAGCGCCAAGCCAGCCTCATAGCCTTCGTCAGAAATGTCCGCATCGCGCGTGAACGGATAAAGGTCAGCGAGCCACGCTGCCGAAAGCATTTGCTTGATACGGGTCTGAAAGTCCGGAGCGTTCGCCGAAGTTTGCGGTGCAGTGGCAGCGGTGGTGATGGTGCCCGCGGTGGTTTGCGGAGTTTCCGGGGCGGGCGCGGTTTGCGTCTGCGCAGGAAGAGTGCTCTGCGCGGACGCGGCCACTGGCGCGGTTGCTGCCACCGGCGCCACCGTTTGCGAAGTTGCTATCGGTGCCGACGCAAGTGCCAACGCTGTTACAGCACAGACGCCGGGGAAGCACATACTCGCGTGGATTGGCATTGATGCAAGTTTAGCGATCAACGCGTGCCAACGCCGTGCGTGTGCGCTTGATGAGGCCCGCAAACGCAATCATTCCGAGCGGTATGGCAACCGCCACATCAATTGCTCGCCCCGTCAATTCGGCGGCGAGTCCTGCGTCGCGTTCGTAACCGCCGATGAGCGGTGCCGCCAGAGCCACGGACCACTCACGAATACCGAGCCCATTGCCGATGAACGGCACCAGATTTGCCGCAGATGCCACCAGCGCTGTGCCGATCGCCGTTGCCGGTTCGATGGACCAGCCGCTCAGTCGAAAGGCGGCCCAGGCGTGCACCGCCCACACCAGCACTTCAACGCTGCGGAGCACCATGACCATGGCAAACGGCCGCCACGTTGCGTCCATCGCCAGGGGCACCCACACCACGGGAACCAGCGTGGCGGCCCACCACGGCGCGCCCGCGCCAGCAGCGAGCACCGCCACGGCGCCGACCGCGCAGGTGGCGATCGCAGTGGCGGACATTGCTTGCAGAATCACCACCAAGCTGGTGCGCACGGGAATGCCGTTCACGGCGCGGTGGTACGCCATTCGGCCAATGCTGCCCGCTTGCATGGGCACGTAGTTACCAAGGGTGCTGGTGGCTACCAGCAGGTTCATCTCTTGAAATCCAACGCGACCATGTCGGCGCATGAGTATCCAGAAGACCCCGGAAGTCAGCACCTGATTGGCAACAATGGCGATGATGATGGCGGCAAGTGCAAGCCAGTCCGGGTTACGCACTGCGCGCGCGAGCGAGTCGCCGATCGCCTGGTTGCGCCACACGGCAATCACCGCTGCGCCCACCAGCAGCACGCCAACAACGGTTCCCACGCGGCGCAGTTGTGCGCGATGTGAACGGTCGAATGGTTGCCCGCCTTCGGTGGCGGTCGGTGCGGTCATGGGTGAAGGATAGGTATAAGCAGTATGACGCGGTACTGTTTGCAGAGCAGATCACACCTCAGCGATTCGCTCCAGTGTGGCTACAGTCGTGGCTGTTGCGGCATCGATGTGGGGATGGCAGTTGTAACGATGATTAGTCCAAGAAACACAGTTGAGACCGGGAAGTTAAGCAGTGGCTCTGTCATGCCCTGAGTAAGCCAAACCATCAAGACTCCAAGGAGCACAGCTCGCAGTATTGGGTCCTGAACCTGCTTCGACCGATGCCAACACTCCACCAGTACCCAACAAAGCAGAATGAGGCCGATTGCGCCTTGTTCGACGAACACTTGGAGAAAGGTGTTGTGTGCTTGGGGCATGCTGGCGAGAGTGTTGATCTGCTGCGGATCCTCGAGACCAAGCGCCGGGCTGAGGCGCTTTACTTCCGCTGGGTATATGTCCTTCCAACTTTTGCTCCCCCAACCAAATATTGGCCGTTGTCCAGCGAGCGATAGGGCTACAAACCATATTGGCCCACGTTCGCCTGCGACGCGACCCAAGAAGGCAGCGGTACCGTCAACGGGCTTGTAGTTCAATGAACTGCCTGGTGCGCCATAGATCATGGGAATCAACCGGTTGCTGGCAGCAGAATTCAGAAAGAGCGCTCCACCAACAACAGTCAGCATCGTCACGGCAATCACCAGTCGCCATCGGCGCGCACACTTTGACATCACAAGTGACACCACAGACACCATCGTTCCAATGAGTGCGGCGATTGCCCCTGTTCGGCTCCCGGTGGCACGTAGAACAATGGCGGCGACAGACAATGGCACTGCGCCTACTACTACATATCTTCGTTGTCGCGTGGCAATCATCGCTGCGACGGATCCAGTGATAAGAGCGCCTGCAATTAAACAAGTTGAACTGTAATTATTCCTAATTCCCGGAAACTCGGGGCTATAACGGCTATATAAACTGGGATTCGCTAGCACCTTGACAGCGCTGATAGTAAGCATCACCGTACTACTTGCTGCGAGCGCAATCCATGCAGGCCATGGCCCTCGAACAGCAATGAGGAGCGCTGCTAAACCAAACAACGGTCGAATGGGCGCGCTCTGGACGGCCTTAGAAGTACTTGACGAAGACCACGCCGCTGCACACACAAACCACATGCACAAGAGCGCAAACGGCAGTAAACACCGAGCCTTCTGAAAGTAACCGCTCCACGCACCCGGATCAACAGCCATCCGCACCGCCGACGTTACAAGCAGCACAACGAACGCAATGGACTCCGGTGCAATATCCACTACCGGCATTGCAATCCAAAGTAACGCGGCACCCTCATGCGCCCGTGCAACCACTGTGCGTAACCCAGTCGAGTGCCGTGTGACTCCAACCGGGGCAGTATTTTTCACGGGTGCGATGATGAACTCCTCATTTGGATCATTGATGGTAACGCACAGCGCTTTATAGGTATCGGCTGCGGAAGCGCGTTCTCTGGGGGAAGCGGTGGATCTGTCTATCCGCGCGCCTGCCAACAAATCGTTACTCGCGGTTAGCATGTCATAGGAATCCAGCTATGCGATAGTTCCCCCTTCCGGGTCATCCATCGACCCCAAGTCCAACCCACGACTTCTCGTGCGCAACTTTCGACAGCGCCCAATTTTATAGTGATGCTGACACGCTACACATTGCCTTCTTGATACAGAGTCATAGCGGTATTTTTAGTGAACATAGTGTCGCAGTCATATCGATATGCCTCAGCGAGAGCGCTGGCGGTTTTTAAGTTTCTAACCACGAGTACAGTACTGTGAGCAAAGCCCCAACCAATCCTCGCGCTCGTATCAGCCACGGACGGTCCGTAGTTGCTATCGAGTTTATGACCTTTCATTTAGAAGTCTTGGTTGCAATCTGTAAGCACACCGTTGAACTTCAGATACCAACAACGGTTATCTCGCCACGGATGGGAATTCAAAGAGCCATCGGACGCATTGGAGGTTCGAGCTTTGAAAAACTGAAGGCCGTTGCTGATTTAAACAGTACTCCGTTCAAAATTGCTTTATCTCAGAGTTCTGAGGAGATGGATTCGCTCACTGAGGGCGCCGACGTTATCTTTATAGGGACCGTACCTCCAGCGCCGAAATCAACGCAGCAGCCCCGGCACGCAGCGCGAGCGCACACCCGCATTCAAGACATGTTTACGCTCGTCAAGCGCGCGCTCAGTCTTGACAAGCTTATCTACATCGTCATTCACAATCCCGATGTCGACGCCGCTCGATTGATTGAAATGCTAAGTCCCGAAGATTGTAAAAAGATATCGATTGTTTCTTTGAGCGCGCAGACAGGTGATTATTGTCAATCGTTGTTTCCAGATCGGTTTCGCAGCGCGCTCGTTATGCCCGCGATAGGAATGCATGAGGCGTGCGCCGATGGCCGAGCATCAATGGGAAACACAAACGTAGCCATCGCCGTGGTCGGGGAAATCAGTTCTCAGCGGCGCGACTATGAAAGCCTTGCAGACTTATGTAAAGATCGCGCGTGGCTCCAGCAGCAGGGCATTCGAATTCAGATCATTGGACGGATAAAGGCTGAGTCTCGGATTGAAAATCTCTTACGTCGAATCAGACTCCCAGCGGCATGGATATTTTTGGTGAAGTATCCCAAGTTGCTCC
The DNA here is from genome assembly GCA_943329105.2 of Chitinophaga pinensis. Classification (GTDB taxonomy): domain Bacteria; phylum Planctomycetota; class Phycisphaerae; order Phycisphaerales; family SM1A02; genus UBA966. The sequence goes on from CALQCP020000005.1 coordinate 3,990, forward strand.
CACTATGGCTCGCGGGAACCCTCGATTTATCCAGGACTCGGCATTCAAGAATCTCAGACAAAGCCTTGGACAAAGCGATTTTAGATGCGTCATGCCTCTTGGATTTACATCTTCCCCACTACTTAGTTAAAGGTAAGACATCAGGGGCTGAAGGGCTGGCAATGACCTACCTCAAGCCACTGATCGGCCTGAGTGACTTGAAGTCTGTCATAGCCGACGCTAGCAGTGATACAACTAAATCAAGGCTGCTTGAGCAATTGATTGTTCAAAGCGCAGAATGCAGCGCTCAGCGGCGCGAATTGCAGCAGCAGCAGTTTCGCGAGCAGTTGATGCAAGATCTCACATTGGCAAGTCCACAAATGCCCTCGCGCGGTCTGTCGGGTAGTTGACACATTGAACCGACTAGCGGCACTTCTTATCCCAACCGCGCATCGCCGCACCCACTAGTAGCACGCCCACAACGGTTGCAATGCAGCGCAGATGTGCTCGCGGTGAACGGTCGGATGGTTGCCAACCTGGGGTTGCGCTCATGGTTGAGGGCGCTGCACATGCTCGCCGCGGGCTTTAGCAAGGCTCATCAATCCTAGTTTCCAGCGCAACCGGTCCCAGTGGCGCGTGAGTAATGGGCCGGACTTGTACTTGTAGCGTTCAAGAAATCGATCGATGGAATCGTCAGGCGTTATGGAAGTTGGATGGCGAAGTGGGAATTCCATGCCGCGCAGTAGTAGGTTTGCCCACGGCGATAATCCGGTGGTGTGGGTCCCGTCTTCTCTGAAGCCGATATTGGTAATCAGATTGCTGCGCGGATGAATGGTCAGCATGTGGTGTCTCCACATCGCGTAGTGCCATCGGTACGCCCATGAAGAAGTAGCGCCCGTAAACGCTGACGACATGCGGCGTCGCCACTTGGTGCCGGCACGCGGACTGCACCATTGCCCAATGAAATTTGGGTCGGCGATCGTTTGTTTCCAATTCGCTGGCTCACGCTCAAAGCGAGCCCACGCTCTGCGCCAAGTGGCCCAGCCCGATGGATTGGGATAGCGAGTAAAGCAGTATGAATCGCTGGAATGCAGTTGTGCTGGAGCAAGTGCGCTGCCGTTAATGGCTCCAACGCGCTCATCGGTTTCGTAGTGTTGCAGCAGTTCCGCGACGAATGGAAAGAAGCTGGGGTCAGCAACGCAGTCGTCTTCCAAGATGATGCCGGCGCTCTCATGTTGGAAGAACCAATCAATGGCACCGCTGACAGCGGTCATGCAGCCTTGGTTCTGGTCAAGAAATCGACTCTGCACGGTGCACGGCCAGCTGGGCGCAAGCATGCATTCACGAACAGCTGCTACTTTGCTTGCTTCGCCCACTCGTTCCGCGCGCGCCCCGTCACACGCCACGTACAAGCGCGCCGGGCCAGCAGCGGCAATCGAAGCCATGGTGCGCTTCACCAAGTCTGGGCGATTGAAGCCAACAAGTAAGACTGGCGGGCATGCGGGAGTTGCCTCTCGACTGGTCATGGCGCTGGAAGTGCCCGTGCTGGTGTCGATGCAGCCTCATGCGCACGCCGGGCGACAGTGTCGAGCCAGCTCGGCCGACGCACCGTTGGTGCATTCATAGAATTTGGTTGAATACTCAGCATCAGAAAGCGCAGTGAGCCATGGGCTAATCTACTATCCTAACCCAGCATAGTGGTTGGCCGGGGCAGATAGTTGGACGCATCACCATGTGTGGATTCACCGGCTTCATCGATCGTTCAGACCGGATCAACGATCCGAGTGCTGCACTTTCCGCCATGTCCGCCATGATTGCGCACCGAGGCCCTGATGGCGAGGGTTCCTACTTTGAGCCACGATTCGGCCTGGGGCTTGCCCACCGTCGGTTGGCAATCATTGACCGGTCGCAGGCCGCTGCGCAGCCGATGGTTTCACCGTCCGGTCGCTGGGTGATTGCCTACAACGGTGAGATTTGGAATCATCAGGAAATCAGGCAGGAATTGCGCGCCGCGGGCGTCCGTGTTGGACCATCCACCGGCGACACCGCCACGCTTGCCGCACTGCTTGACGCGCGCGGGGTGGAAGCCGCGATTCCGAATCTTGACGGCATGTTCGCCTTCGCGGCACTCGATTTGCATGAACGCGTCATGTGGCTGGTGCGCGACCGATTTGGCGTGAAGCCGTGCTTCTGGGGTCACGCCGACGATGGCCGCGGTGCGCCGGTGTTCGTCTTTGGCAGCGAATTACGAGCATTGGCCGCGTGCCCAGTCTTCCGGAATCGGGTCTGCCCGATGGCCATCGCTTCAGTGCTCGGGTCCCTCTCAGTGCGTGGGACGCGCACGATTTACGAGGGAGTTCATGCGCTCCGCCCGGGCCATGCGCTGTGCGTGGATCTCAGTACCGGCCGTGTCAGTGAACGCGAGTGGTTCTCCGTGCGCGCCGCCGCCGCTGCCGCACGCGCGCAGGGCTTTCACGGTGACCGCGCAGAAATGGTGCGCGCGTTTGATGGACTACTGGAGTCCGCTGTGCGTCGCCGTCTCATGAGTGATGTGCCGTTTGGCGCGTTTCTCTCGGGCGGAATCGACAGCAGTCTGGTGGTGGCCGCCATGCGCCACGCCGGCGTTGCGCCGCTACGCACCTTCACGGTTGGCTTTGAAAACGCCGAGTATGACGAACGTGCGCACGCACGCGCCGTGGCGAAGGCGCTCGGTACTGACCACCATGAAGTGATGATCAAAGATGCAGATCTCGTCTCACTTGTAGAAGACAGTATCGGCTGCTTTGACGCGCCGTTTGCTGATTCAAGCGCTATTCCAACACTAGCGGTTTCGCGTTTCGCGCGGCAATCCGTGGGTGTTGTGTTGACCGGCGATGGCGGCGATGAGTTCTTTGGTGGATATGAACGCCATCTGCGCGGCTTTACGCTGTCACGTTGGATCCGTTCGGTTCCGCTCTTTGCACGGCGGCGCATGGCCGATGCCATTGAGATGTTGAATGGCGATACTTGGGATCGCGCATTGCAGCCGATCAATGGCATGCTCCCTTCTGCACTGCGGCGCACGCAGCGCGGAAGGCTTATGCACAAAGTGGCCATCATTATGCGCGCTGCGGGTGATGAAGAACTGTGGCGATCGTTCTTTGCAGTGTGGCCCGAGCCTGCATCGCTCATTCAGCGGCTGCCGTCCGATCTCTGGGCAAGTACCGTTGCTCGTGAAACGCGCGACATGCCGCGACAATTCCCTGGTGATCCCGACGGGTTCTTTGACGAGCTCTTACTCCGTGATCAGACCAACTACCTGCCCGATGACATTCTCACCAAAATTGACCGGTGCAGCATGGAGTGCGGGCTTGAAGCGCGGGACCCCATGTTGGATACGCGGCTCTTTGACTTTGCCTGGCGCATTCCGCCAGCGTGGCGCACTGATGGAACAGTGGGAAAGTTGCTGTTGCGTGAATCGCTTCGGCACCGATTGCCCAAGGAGCTCCACGGGATTGCTGGCCGCTCCAAGCAGGGGTTCGGGGTCCCTCTACGCCGCTGGTTTGATGGCCCGTTGGCGGAGTGGGTGGACGAGGTTCTTTCCCCCAAACGCCTTGAAGCACAGGGCATCTTGGATGGCAAGGCCGCCCATGCTGCACTGGTACAAGCCCGCGCCGGTGACGAAGGCGCTGCACAACGCGCGTGGACGGCGTGTGTGGTGAGCCGATGGTGTGAACGTGAAGGCGTGGACGGCGAGCGCGTAGCGCGGGGGTAAGTTGGTTTATACTTTCACGCATGAGTCAAGACACATTTCGGTCAGAGTCGTCTGCGGGAGATGCATTCGGAGATGAGGGTTCTTCCGTTGACATCCTTGGGTTTCTACAACGCCACCGCCGTCGATTCTTTATGGCGACGTTGGTGGTTGGGCTCTTGACTCTTTCAGCAGTGGCGGTCTCGCGGGCTATTCCCCCAGTAGCGCGCACCGCGTACATGGAAATCACCCCCACCTTCCCTGGCGCGCGCGAGGGTCGATATCCCAACCGCGCCCCATTCAGCCCGCAAGACATTGTTGCGACGTCCGTGGTGGAACCGGTATGGCGCGCGCAGGGCCTTGAAGCCGTTGTGTCGCTACCTGACCTCTGCAGAAACCTGCAGATTGTTCGAGGTGGCGATGAGCTAGACCTACTCCGAAGTGACTATCAGCAAAAATTGGCAAACAGCAAACTCACCGCCACCGAGCGTAGTGCACTGGAAGCGGAGTTTGCTAGCAAGTCAAAGGCACTGTCTGGCGCCTCCTTCGAGATCTTGTTGGGTGCCCCCAGTTATTCGATGTCAAACGGGCAGATGGAGCGCCTGCTTGGTGCCATTCCAGTGGAGTGGGCGCGCGCCTCGGATGTCGCTGGTGCTCGCTCCTATGAATACCCGCTACCCCTTGGCAAAGAACTCCGTGCGTCTGCGGCACAGATTTCGTCGGATAGTCAGGCTGCTAGTTCGGTGATTCATGCAGAGCGGATGAAGAGTTTCATTGATGCACTCAATACGTCGATCGCGGCGATGAGCAAACTGCCCGGCTCGGATGTTGTCAAGGATTCACGGGGAGCGTCCATTGTGGACCTTGGGCAAGAGGTGGCCTCCATTCGGCGCAACATGGTGATCCCGGCGTATATCGACACCATGCAGGAAGCAAAGGACATTGACCCTGAGGGATACGCATCCATACGTTCAACGCGCCGCAAATTGCTTGAATCCGAGCTCAATAGTGCGAAGGAGAAATCTCGCGTCCTTGTGGAGGCATTCAATGATTATGCTGATGAGACGCGCTTAGTTCGGCGCAAGACAGATGCAAACGTTGACGACCCCCGTCAGGCTGGAATCCTGGCAAATGTTGACGGCACATTTATTGATCGAGTCATCGAACAGGCCGTCAAGAGCCGCGATGTTGAATACCGCCGTGAACTGACAGACCGACGATTGCAGGCGGAACTGGATGTCATCGATCGAACCACTACCTCAGAGTTTGAGACATGGCTAGAAAAGACAGTGCAGGAGCGCCCTGCAACGCCGTCAGCGATGCTTGCATCTGGGAAGCGGCTTGCTACCTTGACTGAATCGCTTGCTTCGTTTGCAGACCGCGCGCATGAAATCATGACGATTCTTTCCGCTCGCAACTTGAATTCAACGTCCAGCATGTACATGATGGAAATGGCTCCCACGATCCGTAGCGAGGCTTGGGTGTCTTTGCGAACCATCGCCCTAGCAGGATTTGCAGTGTGGGCTGCCGTGATGGCCGTCGTTGCGATGTGGGGGCTGGCCTTTGATCGCCAACAGATGCGCCGCCTTGCTCGGCTGGGCGGACCACATGCCGCACCGCTGGCTGATCACGTGGCCGCCAATGTTGGCGCTGTTGCGGATCTTTCCGATCGACGGCCGGCACCTCGCCGTTTAGCGGGCGAGGTCCGCTAGCGGCTTACACCCCAACCCGCGTGCGCAAGTTGTCAAGCACATTCATGAAGTTGATGTACGCGTCGTACGGGCTGTCGTACGGGCTGAAGTACTTGTGGACATCGCCGTCTGCCCAGTACTTGGTGCACATGTAGTAGAAGTGGTCGCTGGTGGTGAGTTTGCGCCAGTCCTCAAGAATCCATGGATCGCCGGCGGCATGGCGGGCACGCACGCCGGCCTCCAGTTCATACAACTGTGCAATCGCGTTGTCCTGCAGCGGGTTGCCCAGCCACGCTGAGAGATCCCGCTCGCTATCTGCCCAACTAATGAATTGCTCGCTGGAGTATTCACCAACCGGCCGATGAGCGGCGGATGCCTCGCTGACGGTGAGGAATCCGTTCTGCCCGGGATTTGCATCAAAGACGGCTTCGGGCAACTTGTCCAGGAAGTCAAAGATGCCGGTCGAAGCCCATTGGTGCTCGCCGAACGTCTCGTAGTCCATGAACAAATTGCAGAGGTAACCATCACCGTTGATCTGATTGACCCACTTGGCAAAGCGCTGCGCGTCCAGCGGCCATTCCTTCCAATTGCGGTCGCTGAACCGGAACGCAACGTCATCGGAGAGTCGGTAGTTCTTCAGGAGCAGACGAACGGGATGGTGTCCAGGCGGCGTTGCTTGCGCCGGCGGCGCGTACACGTAATTGGGGCTGCGGCCAGTGAGCAGGCGGTCGACGCCTTCGCAGACCATGGTCTTGTAGTCGCCGAGCCAAGCCACATGACCTGCAAGTTCATTGTTGTAGATCAGCTCCGTGTTACGGAACGCGGTTGGCTTGTAGCCATTAAAGAGCCGCGCGATCTCAGCGCGATGCAGGCGTACCTGCTCATCAAACTCGGCGCGTGAGAACAGGAACGCCAACGAATGGTGGCTCGTCTCATCAAGCAGCTCACATGCGCCGGTATCAACCAAGCGTCGCAGGGTGTCGAGTACGTCCGGAGCCCACTCCTCAAGTTGCTTGAGCGCGGTGCCGCTGACCGAGAAACTCACCCGAAAGCGTTGGTCATGCCGGCGCACCAAATCCAGCAGCTTCTGCGTGGTTGGCCGATAGCACTTATCCGCAACTTTGCGCAGGATGGTGGCATTCGCCTCGTTGTCAAAGTAGAAGGGGTCTGTGTCAAAGACTGAGTAGCGGCGCAGCCGAAACGGCTGATGAAGCTCGAAGTAGAAGACGACAGAAGCCATAAGCGGAGGTTATCCGGAGCGCGGAAGCATCGCCGAGCGGGGTACGCGGTGGTACAGTGCACGGAGATGCCTGAACCCGGACACGCATTCGCTCGTTCCATGCGCCTGATTGATCGCCTGCCCCGCGGGGGAAAGCAGTTGCTGATGGTTGCATGGGATGCCAGCAGCGCTGTTGTGTGCCTATGGGCGGCGTTTGCGCTGCGCCTTGGCACGGTGGAATTGCCAGCGGCGGTATCAGTCTGGGAAGTCATGGCCGCGGGCATCATTGTCCCGCCCATCTTCTGGGCGTTTGGGCTGTACCGAGAAATCACGCGTTACATCGGGCCGCGGTATGCGTGGTTGTTGTTGCAGGCGTGTGTCACAGTGTCGGCAATTCTGTTGCTCTTGACGTTGGTTGCCCCAGGTCGAGGAACAGGCATTCCGCGCACGGCGCCGTTGATCGGCGGCATCTTGCTCATCGGAGCCACTGGTGGCGTTCGCTTGCTGGTGCGCCGTTTCCTTCGGATCAGCACCCGAACCCGCAGCCGCCTAGCCATTCTGGGTGCGAGCGATGTTGGTGCTGGCCTTGCCGCGGCGATCGGTCACGACCGCGTATCCGCCGTAGTGGCGTTCTTTGATGACAACCCGTCGCTGGCGGGCGGCGCCATGCGTGGAGTTCGCATCTATCCAACGAGCGCATTCGATGCAGTACGCGCCGACACGGACTTCGATTCGCTGTTAGTAGCCGTTGGGCCAAAGAGCCGAGCCCGGTGCCGAGAGGTGTTGGAACATGCGGCAGCGGTCGGCGTTCGGGTGCTAGCGGTGCCAACACTCGCCGAGATTAATGATGGACGCGTGAATGTTGATGCACTCCGCCCGCTTGCGATCGAAGACCTCCTCGGCCGCGCGCCGGTGGAGCCTGACGCCACGCTCCTTGGCGCGAATGTGGTTGGCAAGACGGTCTTGGTGACGGGCGCTGGCGGATCCATAGGCAGTGAACTGTGTCGTCAAGTGATGGACCTTGGCCCAAAATGCTTGATCTTGCTGGATAACGGTGAATTCAACCTATTCCAAATTGACAGCGAACTGAATCGCTCGCGCCACTCGCTGGCTCCTGGTTCAGCGCGCGCTGTCATTCACCGCTACCTCGCAAGTGTCACTGACCATGTACGGATCGACCGCATCATGGAGCAGCATCGCCCCGACACCATCTACCACGCTGCCGCATACAAGCACGTGCCGATCGTGGAAGACAACGAGCCTGAAGGCGCAGAGGTCAATGTCTTAGGCACGCTCCGTGTTGCCGAAGCCGCGCTGAAGCACGGCGTGCAGGACATGGTCTTTGTGAGTACCGACAAGGCGGTCCGTCCAACCAGCGTCATGGGTGCATCGAAGCGCGTGGCAGAAATGACGCTGCAGGCCCTCCATGCGCGGTACGGGGGCAAGGGCAAGACGCGATTCACCATGGTTCGTTTCGGAAACGTCCTTGGCTCAAGCGGCAGTGTGGTGCCGATCTTTAAGGAACAGATCATGTCCGGAGGTCCGGTCACGGTCACTCATCCAGAGGTCACGCGATACTTCATGACCATCCCGGAGGCTGTGCAGTTGATTCTGCAGGCTGGCGCCATGGGGGAGGGCGGCGATGTCTTTGTTCTGGATATGGGCGATCCGGTCCGTATCACTGATATGGCACGGAACATGATCAGACTCTCCGGGCGCACGATCCGCGAAGCGTCCAACCCGAACGGCGAGATCGAGATTGTGTTTACGGGTATGCGCCCGGGTGAGAAGCTCTACGAAGAACTAGTGATTGGCGCGGAACTCATGCCCACGCAACACGTTGGCATACTCCGGGCTCGCGAAGCATTCACGCCGTGGGAAGTGTTTGAACACCGCTTGCAGCAATTGGAGGCGGCGGTAAGTCAGCATGACCGCGTAAGGGTGCGGGAACTAGTCATGACCACAGGGCTCGGGGAAATGGCGAAAGATAGAAGTAACTAGTTAGTGAGCCACGCCATCTTGCGCCACCACTTTAAATGCGGTGCGCCACAGGATCTTCAAGACGCCGTCCCTGGGAGTTTCCTAGGCGTCGTGCCCGTCGCGGGTTCACGGCCTGCGCCCGCGAGGAACGCGGCCACCACGAACGCGGCGTACAGCCCGGTCACCAGCCACGGTCCGGCATTCGGCCAGCACTGTGCTGCCACCGCGATTGGCGCCACCAACGCGAAGTTCAGGGCCGAATAGGTGCCGGTGACAGCGCGATGGCTCGCGCCTCTTCGTACCGCTCGCTGGTAAGCGTGCGTCCGGTGTGCCTGGGCCGGATTTGCGCCCGCCGCCACCCGCAGAACCAGGGCGGTGCCGGCATCGGCCATGAATGCCGCAGGAAGCGCGGCGGCTGCCCATGGATCCAGCGTGCCCCTCGAAACGGCGGCGAGCAACGCCCAGGCGACCAGCAGCCCGAGTGCGCCGCTTCCGCAATCTCCCATGAAGATCCGTGCGCTCGACATGTTGACCACGAGAAAGCCGATCAGCGCCATCGCTGCCGCGATCAGCAGCCATCCGAGGTCGTCCGACGGCTCCGCGGCAATCAGCATGGCTCCAGTGCAGGCAAGCACGAATGCCCCTTCGGCGGCCGCGATACCGTCGATGCCGTCCATGAAGTTCACCATGTTGACGCACCACGCGGCGAAGATCGCTGCTGCGGCGGTCAGTGCCAGTGCTGCAATCCAGCCCAGGGCGAGTGACTGGGAGATCACGTGCATCTGCGATGCGACGGCTGCCAACCCGCACGCGAGGTGGACGACGAGGCGCAATGCCGGTGCAACGCCCCGCACGTCGTCGACCAGGCCGATTGCTGCCACGCACAGCATGGCCACGGCTGCTAGCCCTGCGGAAACGCGCATGGCATCGTCGATCCCGCTGTCCGCCATGGCTGCCACGGCGAGCATGATCACGATCAATGCCACGAAGCCTGCACCGCCCGCTCGCGGCACGGGCACCGCGTGCGAACTGCGTTCGTTGGGAATGTCCAGCACGGCGCGGCGGATCAGCAGCGTCCGCAGGCCCAAGGTTGCGAACAGCGTCGCAACGCCCATCGCTGCCGCGAGCATCATTCCTGGCCAGAGGCTCATGCTCTCGCGCCGGCGACCAGGATGCGAGGACGTGGGTTGTTCATTTCTGGCCTTTTCATTAGGTTACCTCAGTCGGATACTTCCGACGGGATTGCTCCCAATGGTCCGTCGACCCCAGCGCTCGCGAGGAGTATCAGTGGGCGGAGACCCGAATTCGACGGACCTTCGTCGGCAAGTTACCGATCGACCATTCCGCGAGCCTTCGCACGGCGCCCGACGACGCGCTGCAGCTCCCCGAGCGCACGCGGTGCGATCGCATCCCAGTCGAGGTGCGCCCGCACATGCGCGCGGCACCGCTCCGACATTCCGGCTAGCGATCCCTGGTCTGCATCGAGCATCGCCTCGATCGCTGCCGCGAGTTCGGCGGGCCGCTGGGCCGGGCAGGCCCATCCCAATCCATGGTCCTGAACGGGGTCCGGTGCATCGGGCGCCGCATGGATCACGGGAAGGCCCTCGCCGAGCATCAGGCTGATCTTCTGCGCGGACGTGCCGTGCCGGTACAGGGGCAAGTCGAGCCATCCCTGGAAGCCCGCGCGTGCGCGGCGCATGAGGGCACGCACCTGGTCCTGCGGCACGTGGCCGAGGAAGCGGAAGACATCGGGGTCGGTCGCCATCGCCCTGCGCTCGATGCGGGCCCGTTCCGTTCCTTCGCCAGCGATCAGGCATCGGAGGTTCGCCCGCCGGGCGGGTTGTAGCAGCGCAACCGCGTCCACGAGCTGGTCCATGGCGTTAGGGACGCCGATCGCGCCAGCGTAGAGCAGCAGCTGGCGCCCGGCGCCGTGCGCGCGTGAGACTTCCAGCTCGAGTTCATCCCGCAGCGGCGACACGTCGACCCGCAGGTCGACGCCGTTCGGGATGACCAGGCAGCGGTCTGCGGTCACGCCAAGCGGGCGCAGGCACCGTGCGATTCCGGGGAGCGTCGAGGCAACCGCGTCTGCATCGCGGTATCCGCGATGCACCACGCGCCGGCACCACGCCACCATCGGGTGCCACGAAGGCAGGCCGCCGAGTTGCTCGAGGCTCTCGGGCCAGAGATCGCGGACTTCAGGTACGAACGAGGCGCCAGCGCCCCTCGCGAAACGGCTGGCGGCACCCCACACGAAAGGCTGCGGACTGGAGGCGATGACGATGTCCGGAGGCGAGGCCACCCACGCGGCGTGCTGCATGGCATGTGCCACTGCCCGATTGAAGGCAATTACGTTCCGGAGCCGACCGACGCCGTTGCCGGTGTACGCGGGTACGCGCAGGAACCGGAACTCCACGCCGTCGACCGTCCGTGTTCCATCACGCCCCGGATCCGCCGTGCCGCCGATCGCCGTGGATGCCGTGAAGACGCGCACCTCGACGCCCGCGGCGGCCCAGCGCCGGCCGAGCTCCCAGTGCCGCCAGCCCGTGCCGATGCCCGGTCCGCCCGCGTAGTGATTGACTATCCAGATGGATCGCATGGCGGTCAAGGTACCTGCCTGCGGACATCGGTTGGCTCATGCAGGATGCCTAAGGAATGCCTGCGTGCGGCGATCGTGGCTTCGCGTGGGTACGGAAAGACGAACCACTCGATCGAGGTTCTCGTCCGCAGGTTCGCCGCTACACTCGATTTCGCTGTTGCCGCACATTCGTCGGCAGGCGGAAACCCTGCCGCGAGGGCTCGGTGAGAGCATGAAGATCGCGCACCTCACCTCCGCCCATCCACGGTTCGACATCCGGATATTCCACAAGCAGTGCAGATCCCTTGTCCGCGCAGGACATGAGGTCACGCTGGTGGTGGCCGATGGCCAGGGCGCCGCATCGGTGGATGGGGTCGGCATCGTCGACGTCGGCGCGCCGTCCGGGCGGGCCGCGAGGATGCTCCATGCGACCCGGCGCGTGCTGTCGGCCGCCATCGCGCAGGATGCGGACGCTTACCACCTGCATGATCCCGAGCTCCTGCCGATCGGCGTGCTGCTGAAACGCCGGGGCAAGATCGTCATCTTCGATTCACACGAGGACTATCCGAAGCAGCTGCGGGGCAAGCATTACCTGAGTCCCATGCTCTGTTCCATGGCGTCCGCATCGGTCGCGGCGGTGGAGCGGTGGGCCTGCCCACGGTTCGATGCCATCGTCGCGGCAACTCCCTCGATCCGCGAGAAGTTCGACGGCTTCCACCGGCGCGTCGTCGAGGTGAACAACTATCCGATGGCCGAGGAACTGCTGCCCGATGCGGCATCCGCGGCGCGCGAGCCCAGGACGGCCTGCTACGTCGGAGCCATCGACGTGTCGCGCGGGATCCACGAGATGCTTGCCGCGATCGCGCGCACTGCGCCGGGCACGCGACTGCTGCTCGCCGGCCGGTTCGTCCAGCAATCCCTGCGCGCCGAATCGGTGGCACAGGAAGGCTGGTCGCGGGTCGAGGAGCTCGGGATCGTCGGCCGTGCAGGGGTTCGGAACATGCTCGCGCGCTCCTCCGCCGGGCTGGTGACGCTGCACCCGAGGCTCAACTACGTCGACTCGCAGCCGATCAAGATGTTCGAGTACATGGCCGCGGGCGTCCCGGTGGTCTGTTCCTCATTCCCACTCTGGCGCCGGATCGTCGAGGGATGTGGCTGCGGCATTTGCGTTGACCCAATGAATCCCAACGAGATTGCCTCAGCGATCGATCGGCTCGCTTCTAACCCTGACCAGGTTGAGGAAATGGGGCGGAGGGGCCGGGCAGCGGTTCGGGACCGATTCAACTGGGCGGTCGAGGAAGCGAAGCTCTTCGAGCTTTACCGCAGCATCTGAACCGAGAGCTGCGCCTCGCACAGTCACAGCGACATTTAGAGACCCTCGTAGGCTGACATCAATCGCGCTTCCTGTTGCTCCCAGCAGTAGGTGGTGCTTGCCCTTCGGGCGTTTTCGCGCCACTTCGAGGGATCGGTTTGTAGCAGCCGGTCGAGTGCTTCGTCGAAGCCGGCGACGGAATTTTCTTTCGCAACGACTCCGATGCCCTCCTTCTCAACGAGCCTTCGGACGTCGATGGTGTTGGAAGCGAGCACGGGTATGCCGGCCATCATGTATTCGAAGAGTTTGTTGGGTAGGCAGTATCGGTATGAAAGGCACGAATCCTCGATGAAGCAGACGCCGTAGTCGGCGGAGGCCGTCCAGCGGAGGAGTTCCTGTGGCGGCACGGCCGGGAGGATCCGGATGCGGGGGCACGTAGCAGCGCGTTCACTGACGACCTGAGTAATTGGTCCGTTTCCCATGAAGACGATGACATCCTGATCGGCTTGACGGGCTTGGAAAGAATCCATAAGAAGTTCGATGCCTCTTCCCGAGGTGAGTCGACCTTGGTAGAGAAAGATCCGCTGGTCTTCGCGGAGGCCGAGCGTCGTTCGTATGAGATCGCTTCGAACGACATCTTGGGACGGCGGGCAGTTGAGGACCAAGGTCGGTCGTGGGATGCGGTGTATGGCGTGATAGGCGCGCACGATGCTCGGTGATACACAAATCACCCGGTTTGCCGCATGAATGCATAGTTGTTCGAGCCTTCTCTTCAGCCACATGCGCAGTGCCGTCTCCCCTGCAGAGTCGTTCATCGCGAATTCATGCGAGTCGTAAACGAGTCGTACCTGCCTGAAGGCGATAGCCTTCCACACGTTTCCCATGACGAGGGCTCCGAGGTCATTGCAGTGCAGCACGTTCGCACGTGTGACCTTCGGAAGGGCGCGAAGCATGAATTCTGCGAAGGACAGCATTCGTGTCAGCGGGTTGCGTGGAAGAGCCCGGGTGCGGATCCGGATGCGAAGCACGCGAATTCCTTGAAGTTCCTCTACTTCTGGCAAACCTGGCTCATGCATAGCCACTACCGTGACTGAATGTCCAGCCTTCGCTAGGCTCATGGACGTCTTCAGGACACGGCTGTCGTTTGTGAATGGATTGAGGACGACGTTGCAGATGCACTTACTCATCGCAGGTCACCCCGAAGATCCGTTCCCACGCCGCCACGTTGAACAGTCGCCAAAGCGTGACTGAATCGCAGTGAGCAACGCGATCGGCATCGAACCAACCGCGCAGAATCCGCGATGCGCCGATCTCACGGAGCATGTCCGGGCGCCGGATCCGCAGCCACGCCTCCGTCGGTGCCTCGAAGCCAAATTTGTTTGTTCGCCAGGTTACTTCTGGTGGTAGTAACCCATCAAGCACTCGGCGCAACAGGTATTTCAGGTATCCCTTGCGGAACTTGAGTCCGTCATTGAGCCCGAGCGCCAGCTCAACGAACCGGTAGTCCACGAACGGCAGGCGCGTCTCGATGCCGTGGCGCATCGAGTTCCTGTCTTCGTAGCGGAGCAGCCGAGGTAGGCAGCGCACTTCGATCTCGCGTGTTTGGAACGCTTTAAACTCGAGGGGCGCATACAGGCGATTGCGCATTTCCTCGTCAAGTTCGTGCCGTATCGGGCGCAATCGTCGGCGTAGTGCCGTTTCAACGCCGCGTAGCGGGCGTGGTGTAAGCAGCAACACACTGTTAGCAACGATCCGCCACTTGGGAATCTTGAAGTTGTGCGCCGCCTTTAGGTCGGAGACGAACTTCGCCAGCCTTCCCTTGCGGAGCAGCATGGCGAAGTACGGGCTGAAGTATGACTCGTACCCAAAGAGCGCCTCATCGCCGCCCTGGCCATCAAGTATGACGGTGCAACCGATCCGCCGTGCCTCGCGCATCACGCAGTACTGCATGAAGATCGATGGGCCACCAAACGGCTCCTCTTGCGTGTAGACGACTTCGTCCACCAGTGCTGTCATCTCATCCAAGTGTGGTTCGACCATGATGAGATCAATGTCGCAGTGCGCGGCAACCTTCTTCGCAAATTCGCTTTCATCCGTCTTGCGCTCTACTGATCGCGCGTGGATCGCCGTGAAACGTGAACCGGATCGTTCCCGGTAGAGCGGGGCTGCGATCGCGGCGATTCCTGAGCTGTCGAGACCTCCGCTGAGGCACGTGCCGACTCGGACATCGGCCCGGAGCCGGAGGCTCACGGAGCTGGTCAAAGCTGTTTGAAGCGCGGAGACCGCAGATTCCTCAGTTGCGGAATCGAGCCTCTCATCCAGTGTGATGCGATAGTGGCGGTGCAGCGAAGTTTGACCGCTCGCTAGATCAACTGTTATGTTGTGCCCTGCGGGCAGTTTCATGATGTCGCGAAAAAACGTCTCCGGGCGATGTTCCTCTAGGCCTCGCGAGAGGTACTCACCTAACACCGTCCAATTTGGTCGCCGCAGCGGCAGCATTGGTAGCAGTTGCTTGATCTCAGAAGAGAACGCGAATTGATTGTCCGTGCGGAGGTAGTGAAACGGCTTCACCCCGAAGCGGTCCCTGCTGCAGAACAGCGTTCCCGCCCGTCGATCATGGATGGCGAACGCCCACATTCCGTTAAAGCGTCGTACGCAATCGGGCCCCCATTCCGCGTAGGCCGCCAAAATCACTTCTGTGTCCGACTGCGAGCGGAACTTGCGGTCGAGCGATTGGAGTTCCTCGCGAATCTCCAGGTAGTTGTAGATCTCACCGTTGTAGGTAATTGCGAACTGCCCACCCAGTTCCATCGGCTGGTGGCCGTCTGCGCTCAGGTCCAGGATGGCGAGCCTGCGGTGTGCGAGACCCACCGCGCCAATCCGGTAGATGCCGGCGTCGTCTGGCCCTCGGTGGGCCGCAAGGTCGTTACCCGCCCGCAGCTCGCCTTCCGAAGGCGAGCTGCCGTCGAACCGGACGATTCCGAAGATCCCGCACATGTCGCTCGGCTCCTAGTGAACGGTCGGGTCCAGCGCTCCGCGTGCCGGGTTCGCAAGTCTAGCGTTTGCCCTCGTTTGACTCCGTCAGGGTTCGGCCGCAAGAGAGCCTGTGACTCGGTCGAGCAACTCTCCCAATCGCGCTTCCTGTTGTTCCCAGCAAAAGGTGGCGCTTGCCCTTCGGGCGTTTTCGCGCCACTTCGAGGGGTCGGTTTGTAGCAGCCGGTCGAGTGCTTCGTCGAAGCCGGCGATGGAATTTTCCTTTGCGACGACTCCGACACCCTCTTTCTCGACAAGCCTTTTGACGTCGATGGTGTTGGAAGCGAGCACGGGTATGCCTGCCATCATGTATTCAAAGAGTTTGTTGGGCAGGCAGTATCGGTAGGAAAGGCACGAATCCTCGATGAAGCAGACGCCGTAGTCGGCGGAGGCCGTCCAGAGGAGGAGTTCCTGTGGCGGCACGGCCGGGAGGATGCGGATGCGGGGGCACGCAGCGGCGCGATCACTGATGACCTGAGTGCTCGGTCCGTTTCCCATGAAGACGATGACATCGTGGTCGGCTTGTCGGGCTTGGAAGGAATCCATCAGTAGTTCGATGCCTCTTCCCGAGGTAAGTCGACCTTGGTAGAGAAAGATCCGCTGGTCTTTGCGGAGCCCGAGCGTTGTTCGTATGAGATCGCTTCGAACGACATCTTGGGATGGCGGGCAGTTGAGGACCAAGGTCGGTCGTGGGATGCGGTACATGCGCCTGTACTCGTTTGCGATCGAATCTGACACACAGATCACCCCGGAGGCCCGTCCAATGCACATCCTCTCCATCAGGTATTTACCGAAGATGTGTACTCGCCCCTCCCCAGGTCGGTCGTTGATGGCGAACTCGTGCGAGTCGTAAATGATTCTTACGCACGGTCCCCTTATGGCTCTTAGCAGGCAGCCCACCTGCAGCGCGCCGAGGTCGTTGCAGTAGCAAACGCATGCTTCGTTCGCGCACACCAACCGCAGGGCTTCTGCAAGGAAACGGATCCGTAGCAACAAGGCCGATACCCCTGGCAACAGCCTGCGGCTGGCCTGGAAATTGACGGCTATCGCATCTGGTACCTGCTCGGATTTGCCGAGGCAGAGGATGTCCGCGGGGCCGCGCGAACGAAGGAACCGGAGGGATTTCAGCACGCGCGTGTCATGATCAAGCGGGCCGAGCAGTAACACGATGGTGCGCATGTTCACACCCTGCCTCCAAGGATCATTGCCCCGGTTCGCGCACGCGGCTTAGTCATGCATTCGGTGTGAAGCCCGCGCAGAGTGAGTGGGCGTGGGGTGGCGAGCCCTAGTGCGGGGAACATATCCATCACGCTTTGCCTCGATTCGCTCCGAGTTGCCGGTAGAACCATGCATTCAGACCGATGATCTGTAGGCTGTCGATGGCCACAAAGGCGCGGATCATCCACAGGTAGTCCGCGTCGACCAGGATGCATGCGAGGATTGCCCCGAGCTTCGCGACGAGCGCCACTACCGCCACCGCTAGCGACACGTGTTGCTTGCGGAGGACGATGGCAATGGAGCTAGTCGGGCCAAACGTTAGGACGACCGCTAGGTACGGGGCCATCGTCTCCACGATGCGTCCGCACTCGGACCACTTGGGGCCGAGCACGAGCGTTACTGCCTGCTCCGCATACAGCCACGTCATGACCGCGAGCGGCAGGGCGACCATGCCAAGTTTCGACCAAATGAAGCGCAGCGGAACCCGGAGGTCGCCCTCTACGGCATGCTTGGCGGCCATCCGCTGGAACATCACCTGCCCGAGCGCCTGCGTGACGAAGGCAACCGGAAGCAGCGTCAGTCGCTGCGCGAGCATGAGATGACCCGCGGTCTCGAGCGTGAACAGCCGCGCCACTGCGAGAGAGGGCAGGATTACTTGTGCTTGCGCGAGCATTGATTCCGGAACCGAGTGCAACGGCATGTCCCGGTAGCGCCGTAGCAACGCGGGAATGCCTCGCCATCTTGGACGGGAAAACCGTAGTGCTTCATCACGTGCGATGGCGGCTCCATACGCCGTGACGGCCACGGCCTGTCCGCCTATCGAGCCGCCGATCAGCCCTCCCGCGAAGTGGTAGGTGCCACCTGCCAGTTGCGCCATCGCAGAGGCGGCTGACTGACCGATGCGCATTGCAGATACCGTGGCGAAGCGCTGTTGGCGCGTCGTCCAGATTGTCATCGCTTGTATCACTGCCGCTGCCGCGATCGAAAGCGGCAGCAGGAGAATCCATCCCGCAAGCGCGGGTGCACCCAGGGCGTCGAGCAGGGCTATCTGAAACGGCGCGACCATCACCAGAACGCCGACAGCGGTTGCGCAGCCGAGCAGAATGCTCGCCACGGCGAGGTCACTAGCGTCCGCTCGTTCCGCGGGCAGCATGATGGCCTGGTCAAAGCGTGCACTCGCCACCACGCTGACAAAGGCCGTTAGAGAAATGAATATCCCCAGGGCACCGAACTGTTCCGGCTCATAGACCTGTGATAGCCCTAGGTTCGCGGCCATGGCGATGACCTGCGAGCTCGCAGAGCCTATGAACAGAACCGCGGCGTTCCGAGCGATCGGTGAGTTTGAGTACTTGCGCCAGTTCATCCGACCAGGCCGCGCCTTTGCGTGCAGGAAACGTCTGTCGGCGTCACGATGTTCTAATAGTACCTGCCACGATAAGCGTTGGCGTTGCGGTAAAATTGAGTCCCCGGCTGATGTCGCCTGTAACTGTTCGCGGTAGGCTATAGGGTCGGCGCGACAGAACTTGCATGTTCTCGCGTGCAAGCACGATCGTAATGACGGGACCTACCCCTCCACGCACCACATCTGCCGTCGCTGGCCTGTGGTCATGGCTCGGATTGGTGCTGCTCTGTGGGTTCCTGCTGACTAAGGTGGATTTCAATACGGAGGGAACCGGGTGGGTCTTGCTTCCGCTCATTGCTGTCTGTGTCGTCGTCACAATTGCCAAGCGGTTGGGGAATGGCGAGCACATAGGTGCGTCGAGGACCTTCATCGCGACTTTGCTGTTCACCTGCTATTTCATTTTTCGTCTACTGAGTGATTCAGACGAGGGCTCCGATCTCACTGGATTCACGATCGGCTATTCGAACGGCGTGGTCATCGCGCTGTTCCTTGGGATGGGGTGTCGCATACTCGTCGATGGAGCGGTCGTAGCAGGCCGGTCGTCGTTTCGCTGGATGTGTTGCATGTGCTTCCTTGCGATTGAATTGCAACAGCTCGCGGCGATCGCAAGTGGTGCTGTAGAACAGGGACTCGCAGATAGGCAACTGTTTGTCGTCACGAACGACTCCTATCAGAAAAGTGGATTTTTGCTCTCCGTGATGGCGGTCGTTGTCGCCGTTGTGGTCGTCCAGACGCGCCCCGACGCGCAGAACCTCGTTGGTCGCCTGCAGCGGCTCGTCCATGCTTCACTGGCCGCGTTGTATTTCAGCAGTTCCGCCATCCTCGCGCAGTTCCTGGGAAGCAATGCCGGTCCTGCATTCATCGGTCCGCTTGGTGTGGTGTGCATCGGCTGCCTGCTCGTGAACGTTGGCGCCCCGGTGGCACTTACTTCGCATCGAGATACCGAGAGTGCGAGGCGAATCCGATTCCGATCCGTGATAGGACACGCGATCGCCTGGTCGGCCGCAATTTTGGCAGGACTCGGCACGCTCTTTGCTGTGGCCGTCTTGTTCGCCTGGATCGATATTGGCAGATTGCGAATATTTGAGTTCGGTGAGCGGGCGCTCCTCGGTTCCTCCGTTACGTCCCGCTGGGACCTCCTTATCGACAACTACTGGATACACCAGTGTCACAGCCCGATTTTTGGCCACATGTACGTCGATCGCCTCACGACCGGTGCAGGAACGTACGTGCACAGCCTGCTCTCACTGTTACCTCACCTTGGCGTTGTCGGCGCTCTTCTCTTCGCCTTCCTCTGCGTGCAGGCGACAAAGCAGTTGCGGGCAGTTTGGCGTTGTGGGAAGAATGATGCGACGGTCGCGCGCTTTCTGGTGCTCGCCGCGCTCGTACTAACATGGGCGGTTCTGTTCACGGCGATCGGCAATTTCTTCACTGCCGTGCAGATGTGGTTTAGTTTTGGATTGCTAGTACCGCCCGTGGAGATGCGGATGGCTCCATCTCGTTTGTGGGGGCGTCCGAACCGCGCTACAACAGCATTGCACACGACCAGATTTCTTGATTTCCGCCGTTTGTAAACTCGTTGGCAGCGGAACCACCTCGCAGCCCAATGATCGGTAATGCACTGACGCTCGCGAAGATCGGTTTGTCCTCAGCGCGGCCTCGAGACGCGGTGGACCAAGGCTTGCCTAGGTAACCAGATTTGGAAGTGCTGCATCGTCCCGGAAGTAACGGGGATTTAGCGGTACTCTGTTGTTCATGAAGAATGATCGCAAGCATGGCAGGCGCGAGGGGGTCCACTTTGCCCTTATCGGCCTCGCTGGTTTCATCACGCCGCGGCACCTCAAGGCGATCAAGGAGACAGGTAACACTTTGGTCGCGGCTCTTGACCCCAACGACAGCGTAGGGGTCGTCGACTCGTACTTTCCCGACGCAGACTTCTTCACCGAGCCCGAGCGCTTTGATCGGCACCTAGACAAGTTGCACCGCGAGGGGCGCGGAGTGGACTACGTCTCCATCTGCTCACCTAATTACCTGCACGATGCGCATATCCGTATGGCTCTGCGCAACGGCGCGCACGCCATCTGCGAGAAGCCGATAGTGCTCAACCCGTGGAACGTGGATGCGCTGGCCGCGATCGAGGCAGAGTCTGACCGCCGCGTGCACACGATTTTGCAACTGCGGCACCATCCCGCGATCATCGCTCTGCGCGAACAGTATGCTGGCGCTCGCGACCGCATCGTCGATGTGAATGTGACCTACATAACCTCGCGTGGCAAGTGGTACGACCGCAGTTGGAAAGGTGACATCGAGAAGTCGGGCGGCGTGACCACCAACATCGGTGTCCACTTCTTCGACATGCTCGCGTGGATCTTCGGCGGAATGCGCTCATCGACGGTGCACTGGCGGCAGAATGACAGTGCTTCGGGAGTGCTCGAGTTAGAGGGCGCCCGTGTGCGGTGGTTCCTTTCAGTGAATGCCGAGCATCTGCCTGAGGACCAGCGTGCCAAGGGGCAGCGGACTTACCGCTCGATCACCGTTGGTGGTCAGGAGGTTGAGTTCAGCGAAGGCTTTGGCGATCTGCACACAACCAGCTACCGAGAGATTCTGGCTGGTCGGGGCTACGGGCTTATGGATGCAAGGCCATCGATCGAGATCGCGCACGTGATCCGAGGTAGCAAACTAGTCGTGCCCGCCGACGATGCTCACCCTATGTGCCGACTAATGGAGGTGGTACGGCGATGAGCGGTACGAACACATCTGGCCCTGCGGGCTTCACGGTGCATCCGTCTGCAATCATTGACCCAGGTGCTCTGATTGGCGCCGGTAGCCGCGTCTGGCACTTCGTACATGTGTGCGGTGGCGCACGCGTCGGCGAGCGCTGTTCGCTTGGCCAGAACGTGTTTGTTGGCAACCGGGTTGCCATTGGCAACAACGTGAAGATTCAAAATAACGTGTCCGTCTACGACAATGTGACGATCCAAGATGACGTGTTCTGTGGTCCGAGCATGGTGTTCACCAACGTCTACAACCCACGGTCAGCCATCACTCGGAAGGATGAGTATCGCGACACGCTGGTGAAGCGCGGTGCCACACTCGGGGCGAACTGCACCATTGTGTGCGGAATCACGATTGGTGAATACGCGTTTGTTGGCGCCGGCGCTGTGGTTAACCGTGATGTCAAGCCTTTCGCGCTGGTTGCAGGCGTCCCTGCACGCCAGATCGGCTGGATGAGTAAGTTTGGCGAGCGCATTCCGCTCCCGCTTTCTGGCAATGGTGGGTTCAAGTGCCCGCACACAGGGAGCGTGTATCGACTGAGTGGTGACGCACTCGATTGCGCCGACTGACGGCGATTACGTAGTGATCCTGGTGCTCCAGCCTTTGGTGCGCGATTGAGATAGTTCGCGTCATTACGTCACTTCGCTATCCTCCGGTCACATGCTGCACAGCGCGCTTACAGCCCACCGCCCCACCTACGCCGGCCGCACCGTATGCGTCACTGGCGGGGCAGGCTTCATCGGCAGCCACATTGCGGACACGCTAGTGGAGTGCGGCGCAACCGTCCGGATCCTGGATGATTTCTCCAACGGCCGGGAGTCAAACCTGGCAGGCGCTGCATCCGCTGCAAAGGTAGTTCGCGGCAGCATCTGCGATGGCGCCGCGCTCGACGCGGCGATTGCCGGCGCCGAAATCGTCTTCCACCAAGCGGCCATGGGTAGCGTTCCGCGAAGTATCGAAATCCCAGCGATCTATCACGAGGCGAATGTCACGGGCACCATGCGCGTCTTAGAAGCAGCCCGCCGTCATGGCGTGCGGCGTGTGGTCTATGCGGCATCAAGCAGCGCGTATGGGAACACCGCGGTACTTCCTAAAGTGGAATCCATGCGCCCCGATCCGCTATCGCCTTACGCTTACACCAAACTCGCTGGCGAGAACTTGATGCGTGCGTGGGGCAACTGCTACGGACTCGAAACCGTCAGCCTCCGTTACTTCAACATCTTCGGCCCTCGCCAGCGCCATGACTCTCCATACGCAGCAGTCATCCCGCACTTTGCCAAGTGCATTCGCGAACGCGTGCGACCGCAGATCTTCGGCGACGGGTTGCAAACGCGCGACTTTGCGTTCGTCGCAAACGCCGTCCACGCCAACCTGCTCGCCGGCTCCGTCCCCCAAGCTCTCCGCGGCGAGATGGTGAACATCGCCTGCGGCACGCGCTTCAGCTTGCTGGAACTCTTAGCGGCCATGTCCGAAATCATCGGCATCCCCAGCGAGCCAGATTTCCGCCCCGGTCGCACTGGCGATGTACGTGACAGTGAAGCCGACATCCGCTGTGCGGCAGACTTGCTTGGTTACCGCGTGATCGTCCCGTTTGTTGAAGGCTTGCGCGCAACGCTCGGTAAGTGATGGCACTTACCGCACCGGCCCAAGCAATCCCATCCACTCTTTCAGGCCGGCATCAACCTGGCTCAGCGCCATTCCCCTTGGAATCAGTAGCGCCCACGACCAGTCCTCGGCCGTGCCGCGCGTTGCAAAGTCACTCGGCAGCGGGATGACTTCAAACCCCAGCTTCTCATAGTTCATCCGCGCTCGCGGTAGATGCACCGCCGAGCTGCACAGAATGATTCGCTTCACCCCGTGCTCGCGCAGCACGCGCGCAATGCCTTCGCTCTCATCACTGGTATAGAGCGCCACTGGTCCCGCAATCGCGCGGTCCGCAGGCGCCCCGCGAGCGATGGCTCGTGCGCGGTTCCACTCTCCTTCCGTCGGCGTTCCAGGCACGCCTGTGCCTCCTCCGCCAAATGCAATGATCGGCGCGCGTCCGGCACTGAACGCCTGCATGGCAGTTTCGAATCGGTCACTTGCATGGCGTGCGTAGAGCAGCGTGGTTCCGTCGGGGCCCACTGTGGCGTACATGGATCCGCCCAGCACCACGATCGCATCCGCCACCGGCATGGTGACTGGATCGACGGGCGGATTCTGCCGCTCCAGCGACTCTGCCACCCACCGCGCCACCAGCGGCGTTGATGCCAAGTACAGCACCACCAGACTCGTCACCGTGAGCCCACACGCAAACCGCGCTTCGCTTGGCCGCTTGCCACGCCGCCACGCTCGCAACATAAGAACCACGCCGAGCGCGAGCGCCACCATCAACACGCTTGATGGCATGAAGAACGTAGACCACCAACGTGTAGCAACGAGGTTCATAGTGATTGCCTATTGCCGCGGGTGATTGTGGGCTTGATGTTCATGGTGTACATCGCGGTGGCTGGCAGAGACTCAGCGGGCATCACGTCATGAACCGTACTTGATGTACTCATTGGAATCATGCGTCAAGAGTTTCATGAGCTTTACATGGACAAACAGTCGGGTTTGCCCAGTTGTTCGTTCCTCAAGAACTCCGATTTCAGTCAGTCGGTCGACATAAGTAGCAGCCGTTTGCCGTTTGGCAATACCCGCTTCAACAAGGTCAGCAATTCGGAGATAGGGGCGCTCAAAAATCAGACTGATGAGTTCGTGCGAATAGACCCCGGGGCACTTGATTCGAACGAATTCTCCTGTATTTACCTGCAGTGCGCGCATCGCCGCAATCTTGTTGGTAGTCCATGAAGCAGTGCTCTCTACGCACTCCAACATGAATTCCACCCAAGGGATCCACTCGCCGCGAGCGGTCACTGCAAGCAGTCGTTTGTAGTACTCATCCTTGCGGGCAATGATCGC
>CALQCP020000006.1 GCA_943329105.2 Chitinophaga pinensis
AGCCGCACCTTCGTCGCGCTCACGCCCGGCGAGAAGATCGTTCGTGGCTACTACTCGCTGGCCGCGGGATCGGTGCAGTTCCAGAACCTGACCGAAGCGCAGCGCAAGCGTCTGCCGAAGTACCCGGTCCCCGTCGCACACCTCGGCCGTCTCGCCGTCGATAAGCGCGTGCAAGGGCAGGGGCTCGGCGCGTACTTGTTGGTGGACGCGATCGCTCGCGTCGATCGAGCTGACCGCGACCTTGGCATCCACGCAATCGAGGTCTTCGCCATCGACAACGCGGCGAAGGGCTTCTATCTGAAGTACGGCTTCACCAAGCTCGCTGACGATCCGCACCATCTCTTCATCTTTATGAAGACCATCCGCAAGCTCGGGCTGGGAAAGCGAAAAGGGCCGCCTCAAACTCGAGGCGGCCCTTAAACTCCCCCGACTGGACTCGAACCAGTAACCTGGCGGTTAACAGCCGCCCGCTCTACCAATTGAGCTACAGGGGAATGTCATTGGCGGACGGGGAGGATAGCGAATCCGCCGTTGCAGTCAACTGATCGGTCAATCGCGGCGCCTTCATGAGCGGAAGGCTCGGATTTCGGGCGTATGCAGCGCGGGTGCAGGAAAGGTGCAAATCGCAAGCTTTCAGAGCATTACGGCCCGTAACTCCGGGAAATCTCCCCGTATTCGCGGCGCGGTTTAACCCCCGATTTCAGTTTCTCACGCGGAAGGCCATTTGGCGGGGAGAAATGCGTGTCACGAGTGGTTGATCTGCTCGCGCGCGCAACATTCCGTCCGCGCGTTGCGTTACGGCATCCGCTTGACGGGCGCCTCAATGCGCGTCCGTCCGCCCATGTGCACGCGCAGCGGTTCCGGAATGGTGACCGTGCCGTCAGCGTTCTGATGGATCTCAAGCAGTGGGATCAAGACGCGCGGACTGGCAATGACCGTGTTGTTCAGTGCATATGCATGGTGTGTGCGACCTTCCGCGTCCTTGTACCGCAGGTTGAGGCGGCGGCATTGGTAGTCACCCAGTCGGCTTGCGCTGTGGGTCTCGCCGTATTCACCGGTTGGTGAGCCGTCCGAGCCAGCGTCGCCGCGACCGGGCATCCAACATTCCACATCCACCATGTCTTCGTTCTTCATACCCAGGTCGCCCGTGCAGCACTGCAGCAAGCGGTAGGGCAGGTCAAGCGACTGCAGGATCTCCTCCACGAAGCCGAGCATCTTGGTGTGCCAAGCGCGGCTCTCCGCCTCGTCTGCGCGGCACACCACCACTTGCTCCACCTTGTCGAATTGATGAATTCGGTAGAGGCCCGCGGTGTCCTTGCCGGCAGCGCCAGCTTCACGGCGGAAGCATGTACTGACGGTCGTGTAGGTGAGCGGCAGGGCGCTTTCCGGCAGAATCTCGTCGGCGTGGATTCCCATCAGACCCACTTCGCCGGTGCCGGTGAGGAACAGATCATGGCCGCCGCCGCGCGCTGATTCCTCAACGTGGTACGCCTGCTCGCGCCCGAAGGGGAAGAAGCCGGTTCCCTGCATGCATTCTTCGCGCACGATGACCGGCACGCCCATCGCAGTGAATCCATGCTTTTCCACCATGTGATCGAACGCGTAGCGAAGCACTGCTTGGTGCAGGCGCATACCCATTCCAGTCAGTACATAGTGACGGGTGCCGCCCATCTTCACGCCACGCTCAAAGTCTGCAAGTCCAAGGTCGCGCACTAACTCAAGGTGCGTCTTCGGCGCAAATCCCTTGTTGGCAGCGAAACTCTTTGCTGGGTTGAAGTCTGCTGGATGCCACGTGCGCAATTCCACGTTGCCGCTTGCATCGGCGCCGCGCGGGATGTCTGCAGCTGGCGGCTGCGGTACGCGCAGCAGTAGGTCATTCCAATGTGGCTCCACCAAACGCAGTGCATCTTCTAAGAGCGCAACTTCGCCCTTGAGGGCGGTCGGCTTTGCTTCTAACTCCAAGAGTTGCGCTTCGGCCGTGGTGCGTGCGGCGCCTTCCATCCCCTTGAGTTGACCCTTGAGCTTGCCGATCTGCGGCCCGATCTCTTTACTCAACTTGTTCTGTTCAGCGCGCTTTGATTCCAACTTCTGCAGGATGTCGCGCCGCTCGGTGTCGAGCGCCAGCAGTCGGTCAAAGTCCACCGCCGCATTCTTGTCGCGGGCGCCTTGGCGAAAGCGTTCCGGGTTCTCACGCAGCTGGCGAATGTCGATCATGGGGCGGGAATCGTACTTCCCGCCGAGGGGTCCGGGCGGTCACGAACCGGGCGCGCGGTAGTTGGGGCTTTCTGCCCAGCGCATCTTGTCAACAAGCGTCTCCCAGTAGCTCGAGTCCGGCCGCGCCACGATTCGGGCCATGTCATGGTGGCGCTTGGCAACCACCGTGTCGCCCACGCGCAGCGAGACGTTGATGTGCCCATCCAGGACCAGCGTTGTTCCTTCGTTCGCCCGCACCACGTGTGCTTGAACGGCCAAGCTAGCCGGTACCACCACCGGACGGAACGCCAGTGAATGCGCCGCGTTCGGCGTGACGATGATCGCCTCGACGTCCGGATGGACAATCGGACCGCCAGCACTTGCGTTGTAGGCGGTACTGCCCACCGGAGTGGCGATGATGATTCCATCACCAAGGAACTCCGGGCCATTCTCGCCATCAAGACGCAGTGCCAATTCGATCATTCGAAATGGTGCACCGGCCGTCACCACGCAGTCATTCACGGCAAGACCTTCGTAGCGGGTGGTGCCGTCGGCTGCGCGTACGGAGACGGCCAGCACCATGCGCTGACGGATCACTGGGTTCGCACCGAAGATCGCGGTGGCATGTGTCTCCAGGCTCGCGGTGTCAAACTCCGCCAAGAAGCCCAGGCGCCCAGTGTTGACGCCAACCACCGGCGTTGCGTGAGCCACGAATATTCGAAGCGCAGCCATGATGCTGCCGTCGCCACCAATGACCACGGCACGATCGGCTTTCAGGTCAGGCGGCAGTGTGTCGTTCACGTCAAACTCACCAACCACGGTGGCGTGTCGGGCGATCGTCGCGCGGACCTGCGCCAGCACTTCGCCAGTACCCGCGCGCGCGCGTGATGAAAGGAGGACAACGCGCATCAAGCCACCATTCCCTTCGTGAGACGCATGAATGCAGTTTCCAGATTGATTGGCTCCTCAATCATGGAGATGAGTCGAAATCCTGCAGTAATCAAGCGCGCCGGGAGGTCGCTCACCGCCACCGGTGCCGCGGCGTCAAGCACCACATCGATACGCGGCTTCATACCGTCGCGCTCCACGATGATTGCCTTGGCAACGCCCTTGACCGCTCCGAGGAGTGCAGCCGCCTCTGCGTGCCGATCTTCCACGGCAATCTGCACAACGGTGCCACTACCAACCTTCTGCATGATGTCGCGCACTGCGCCGGCGTAAATGAGTTCGCCGCGCTCAATGATCGCCACCATGTTGCAGATGTCTGCAAGTTCATGGAGGATGTGGCTGGAGATGATGATGGTCTTCCCCATGCGCCGCAGTTCCTTGAGCAGTTCACGCATCTCAATGCGCGCGCGTGGATCGAGACCCGATGCGGGCTCATCCATCAAGAGCACCTTCGGATCGTGCAGCAGGACACGTGCAACGCTGAGGCGCTGTTGCATGCCGCGGCTCAGGCCGTTCACCTCTGCGTCGGCCTTGTAGTTGAGATCGGTGAGATCAAGCACATCGCGGATGGCGCGTTCGCGCTTATCGCCGTGAATCCCGTAGCACGCTGCAAAGAATTGCAGGTACTCGTTGACCAACATGTCGTCGTACGCGCCCATGAAGTCCGGTACAAATCCGATGACCGGGCGAATCAGTGGGTTCTGGTAGCCGACGGTCTTTCCATCGATCCGCGCTTCACCCCACGTTGGCTTCAGAAGCGTCGCCAGAATCTTGATGGTGGTGGTCTTGCCGGCGCCGTTGGGGCCGATGAACCCGCAGCACGCGCCTTCATCGATCTGCAGGTTGAGGTTGTTCAGTGCGATCAGGTCACCGTACTTCTTGGTGAGGTTGATCGTCTCGATCATCGGCATGGTGCGGTCATTCTAAGAGAGTGTGCGAACTGGGGCGAAACCCGGGAAGTCATTTGCTGGCGTTTGCCCGCGCGGCAGCAGCCGGGGCAATCATTGCGCCTGGAACCGCTGGCAGTGGGAACACCACGCGGACGTACGTCACGCCGTCGGCGCGTGGCTCGTCGCCATCAATAGTGAACGGAAACGGCAGGTCAATCCGTTGACCACTACCGCTATCGGTGATCTTTCCAATGACAATCAGGCAGGGCGTCGAACACCAGCGCGACATGTCCACGCCGCGCGCAAAGTCGCGTTCGACACGGACCGCATCACCGCGCCAACCAACGGCAGGAAGCTTCGGATCAATCACGTAACTCGGCGGCTGCAACATGGCGTACAGCTGCAACATATCCAGACGTTGATCCTTGGTGAGCGCCGATGCAGGGTCATAGGTGGCAACGGCGCTGGCGAGCACTGGCTCATACCAGAGCGCCTTGAATGTTGTTGCTGCGCTAGTCACTCCGGTGTCGCGTGCAAGACCCGGTGTCACACTTCGCTTGGCGCCCTCGGGCGCAGACTCTTGTCCATACAGTGAGAGTCCAACATCAAGCGGAACTTCCGGGTCCCACTGTGCAAGCCGCGCCACACGTGCGTAGGACGGCATGCCATCACTCGGTGTGATGAGGGGAGGTGTGTTCCCAATCATCGATCGCGTGGCGCCGTGAAATGGAGTCACGTGGATGATCATCACATTCTCAAGCGGTGCGGGCAGCGAGTGCATCAATGCACCGCTCAGCACAATGCGCGGCTGTGCGCCCCAAGTGATGTCTTGCCGCAATTGTCGCTGGCTCACTTCGCGTGGTGTGCCATGCCACGCTGGCAGCGCAACTCCCATCCACGAAGAATGCAACACCGTGGAGGTTGCGCGCGATGGCAGCGTGTATGCAGCTGGCGAAGCGGAGGGAACTTCATACGTTTCAGTATCTGGAAATCCGCTTGGATTTCCAGCGGGCGGCGGGAACCAACTGGTGAGCAGGTCGCTGCCCGCGCCACCGTCGCCATGCTGCACTGCCACCTTCGCCGTTCCGTAGCCCGGCAATTCAGCGCTAAACCACGACTGCGCACGCATCTGTGCACGCTCTTCGCTGGGCGCACCCGGGCGTTCGATGCGATCAACGAAGGTCAGATGCTGCACGCGCCCCGACTTCAATTCAAAGCTTCCGGTGACCGCCCAAGCGATCACTGTTGCAACCCCGGCAACAATGACGAATGCCAGCCACGCATATTGCGGCCGCTTTGCGCCACGCAGCACCCAGTGCGAAAGGGGACCAGCAATCATCCAGTAGATCGCGAAGGCGCCCAGTAGTCCAAGGATGCCGATCGCAGCTTGGCTGCGCAACCCGATGAACTGGTTGACCAGTGATCCGCCATCCGCCGGAATGACTAAGCCGCCGCGCGCTTCAAGTCGCTTGGCCTCAGTGAGTGCGGCCCACTCGGTTGGTCCCGGTGCATCAGCGCGCCTTCCCAAGATGCGGTTCCAAAATTGATCTGCTTGCGGAATTCCGTCGGCGGTCAGTGCGCGGCGATCAAGTCCGTCAACATCCACTCCGATGACGGTGACAAATCCAAATCCAAATGGCCTTCGCACTGCCAAGGCGCGCCCGGCGATCGTTCCGTCGGTCGCCACGTTTCCGGTGTTTGCGTCCACCGGTGCGGGTGCAAGAAGGAGTGGTGAAAATCCGTTGCCCGGATCGTTCGCAAATGTCCAGATGCTGGTGCGTGCTTCGGCATTACGCAGCGCACCGCTGCGCGTCAGTACTGGAAGCAACTCGGAGACTGGCACCGCGTCACGGCGTTCGGCGCGTTCTGGGAGCGCCTCCGCAAACGGGGTTCGATTGCGTTGCCCGCCCAATCCCCACGGATCGCCGGCCTCGGGCAGGACGATCACAAAGTTGCCGCCGCGCCGCGTCCAGTCAAGAAGCGCGCGCGCTTGATCAATACCCACACTCTGCAGTGGGGCGTTGGTCCAAATGATCGATTCGTAACTTGCGAGTCCCTCCCAACGGTCGGGTAGGTCACCCGCGGAAATGCCCCGCGCAATCTTGGTCAGCTCATTCATCGAGGCAATGAACCCAAGGTTCGGCGTTGGCGTTGCCAGTGCGGCCAATCCAGCGCGGCCATCACCGATCACGCCAATCAGGCTCTCAGTGGTCTCCACCGGGACAGCCGGTTCCTCGCCAGTACTTCCATCAATGCGCTTCTCACCTAAGACCCGTTGCACGCGCCCATCTTGCATCTCTAACACGCGCACGATGGTGACCTTGTCCACGGCCGTCTGTGCCGCAGAACTGACAATGGGCGTCACTCCGTACAGCCACCGTTCTACCGGTGCTCCGGGCGCAAGCGCTACATCGCGGGCGTACCGCGCCATATCTCCGTCCGCGTTCACCACCACCCATTCCACGCGGGCCTGCACGGGTGCTTGCATTCCACTGGTGACGCGCACCAGGATGGCAGTTGGATCACCCGGGCGCACATGATTGCCAACACCCATACGCACCAGTGCAATATCGACATCCGCGCCACGCGCCGCGGCGCACAGCAGGCCACACGTCGCCATCATCAACGCGACGCGCCGCATCCAAGCACGTGGGTACCAGTGTGCGCGCTCGCTCAAGTAGTCATCGCTCCAAATTCCGCCAACATCGCCGCATGGCTGCGCGCGCCATTCATCAGGCAGGTCACCTCAAACTTCTCATTGGGGCTATGCACGCGATCATCATCAAGACCAAATCCAACCAGCAGGCTGTCAACACCAAGAATGCGCTGAATGCTGCCCACCGCCGGAATGGAACCGCCGCTGCCGATCAATGCCGCATCGCGTCCAAACACGCGCTTCAAGGCGCGCGAAGCACACGCAACAAACGGCGAATCGGTGCGCACATGGATGGCGGGGTTCACTCCGTGGGACTGAATCTCCAACGTGTATCCGGGTGGTACCTGTGCTTGCAGATGTGCTTCCACCAGCGACTTGATTCGCTCCGGGTCTTGCCCAGCCACCAGTCGGCAACTGAATTTCACCGTGGCCTTTGATGGAATCACTGTCTTGGCCCCTATGCCCGTGTATCCGCCAAAGATGCCGTTGCAATCGAACGTTGGTCGACTCCATGTTCGCTCCAAACATGATCGACCCACTTCGCCCCAACCAACGCGAACGCCCGCTTCGCCTAGGAATTCTGCTTCATCAAACCCAAGTTTCTGCCAGCTGGCCAGCACTTCCGCAGTTGGTTCAAGCACTCCGTCATAGAAACCCTTCACCGCAACGCGACCAGATGAATCGTGCATCGAAGTAATCATCGCAGCCAATGCATTGATCGGATTGCGCAGACTTCCGCCGTACATCCCGCTATGTAAATCATGCGAAGGGCCAGTGAGTGTTGCTTCTAAGTAGCACAGTCCGCGCAGGCTGGTGGTAATGGCAGGAGTATTGATGTCCCACATACCAGTGTCGCTCACCACTGCGACGTCGCACTGCAATTCCTTGCGGTGCGCGTTCATGAATGGTTCCAAGCTGACGCTGCCGGATTCTTCTTCGCCCTCAATCATCAACGTGACGGGGCAGGGCGGACCGCCCGCAATTTCGTGCCACGCGCGGAGCGCTTCAAGGAACATCATCACTTGCCCCTTGTCATCCACGGCGCCGCGCGCAACGATGCGCTTGCCGCGCGGACCATCAATCAGCTGCGGATCAAACGGCGGGCTGTCCCACAGTTCAATCGGGTCCGCGGGTTGCACGTCGTAATGACCATAGAAGAGGACGCGTGGTGCGCCGCTTCCGCCCGTCCCTGGATGCGTGGCAAGCACCATCGGGTGGCCGATGGTCGGCACGCTTGCAGCATTGAATCCCATGCTGCGCAGGTCGCGCACCAACCACTCCGCCGCGTGCGCCACATCAGCCGTGTGCGCTGGGTCGGTCGAGATGCTGGGGATGCGTAGGAAATCGCAGAGGCGTTCAATGGCCCCGCGCTCATCAGAGTCGATCCGCTTCAGAATTGAATCAAGGTGCGATTGCATCCGCGCAGGGTAGGTTCCCTCGGCTCGGATTGGGCGCAGATTCATCGCAAGAGTGAACGTTGCCCAAGCAACCCCGCGGGTTGACACTCAGATCCGCGTGCCGGCCATCAGCATGGTTGCTGCCAGTGTCGCGATGGCCGCAAGACCAACCGCCACAACCACTAGAAGCCAACGCGCCGATGCCGCATCCGCTCGGGCGCGGACCTGCGCATCCACCGCCACCGCGTTTGGAGGCAAGTCAAAGAGCCCCTCCATCTCGGCGTAACTACGCGGCGGACGCGCCGCCAAGTCGCATCCGCATCGCGGGCACTGATCGCGGGTTTGCACCTCAATGGAATCCGCCGCCAAGCCGCACTGCACACAGCGCCGACGCAGGTGTCGGCGTTCAAGTGTTGGGGCATCGGGGTGAAGATCCATCAGATCCACAGTAGCGCGAGTTACCGTCGATGCCTAGTGATTTGCGGTTAATTTCAATGTTCTGGCAACGTTCCCTTTCCGTTTGAGGCACTGCTGCGCGGTTATGAGATATTCCGCCATGGTCTGCCCGCGCAGCAAGGCGCCTCGCTGGTCGTTTGCTACGGGAACGGGTCCGGTTCATTTCCTTTACGATTCCGCACGTGGATCGATCAGCTCAACTTGCAGCTTCGGACGCTGTGCCCTTTTCGCGCCTGGCATGGATTGCAGGCGCGCTTGGAACGGCAGCTCAACCCCATCGCCTCGTGGTCGGATTTGTGATCGCCCTTCTCCTGTGGGTGCCGGGGCTGGCGTGGGATGCGTCGGTCGGTGCATCCATCGACCCCCCCGGGCTGCTGGCGGAACCATGGGATGACACTGAGCAAGACGATGCGCAACGAACGCTTCGTCGCCTTGCCGTGCAGCATGTTCCGGATTGCAACTTTGAAGGTGCTCGTATTCCGGCGGCAGAACTGGCTGCAGCACTCGCCATTCGTGCCGATGAACTGGGCAGTGATCCACAGGCTGAGCGCGTTGCTGCCGCGGCTCGTCGCGCCGCCTCGCTGGCGCCACTCGGAAACTTTCAGGCACTCGCCGCTGCAGAAGCCGATGCCTGCGCGGCCATCATCGACGGCGCACTCGCCCTTGATGTTCGACCCATTGCCGCTGGATTCCGCGCAACGGTCATAGACATTCCAGTCGCATGCGCGGTGCGCTCCACCGCGTTTGCTGGTGTCTTTGGAGCATGGGCGTTGCTGGTGCTTGCGGTGGGTGCGGGGGCTCTTGCTCGCATGGAAGCCGTGCAGATTTCTGGTCGCGGACTCATCCGTCCGGGCGCTGCCGTTGCCTACGCCGTGGAGCGATGGTCCACCTTCCTACTGTCATGGGTTGCACCCGTGGCGATCGCCGCAGTCGTCGGAATTGCCTGTATTGCATGGGGTTTCCTGTTTCGGTCCAACGTCGGCGGATGGATCGGCGCAGCCCTCTACATCGTGCCACTCTTCGTTGGCGCCATCGCTGGCATTGCGTTACTCATTGCGGCTTTAGGCACATTCCACGCGCCATCAGCCATTGCGTGTGACGGCCTCAGCGCACTTGATGCTTCACAGCGCGGAGCCATTTACTTTCTGGCTCGCCCCATGTTGTGGACGATTGTCCTTGGCACCTCGCTCACCGTTGTGACGGTCGGCTTCGCCATTCTGCGCATCATTGGTTGGGCGATCACTGCGTTCCCAGCCGCGATGGTGGAAATCGGCGCAGACGGTGCAGCACCCATGCATGCACTGGCCATCGCGCCGCAGCACTGGGCCATACCACTCGACGGACGATCGCTCTTCATCTGGGCGTGGGTGCTCTTGATCGCCATCGCCGTTGCAGGCGCCGCCATCTCGTTAGTCGTCGGAACATTCACGCGCGGCTACCTCCTGTTGCGCGAAGCATGTGATGGACAACCAACCGATGCCGTCTGGCCGTTTGAGACGCCGCTTGATGTCTCCGAAGTTCCACCAGCCGCGCGCCGCAACGCATGAATGTTCTCCGTGACCGCATTGCGCGTCGCGCCGCCGCATTGCTTGCCGCGGGCGTAGAGCCGGACATTCATCACGCCATCAAACAAGCTGCGTTTACCCTTGGTTTTTCGCGCGGCGCGCCCATTCCAACCGAGTCCGAGGTGCGCAAGCACTTGCAAGGGATGGCGCAGGAGTCGCTCGGCGATGCCGGTTACCGGGAGGGTGTTCAGGGCATCTTGGCGCTCGCTGCCGAACTCATGGACCTCCTCGAGCGCGGCTTTTCCGGCACCACCTTGCTGGCGGGGCGGGGCGCCCGCGGCCACTTTGATGGCGGCGCAGAAATACACATTCGTCTGTACGCGCGCGCCGAGTTATCTGAGATCGCGCAGCTGCTCGTTGACGTCGGTTGCGAGGAACCATCGTTCGAAACGATCGAAACCATGCACGGCCGTGCCAATCGCATCCGCACGTCCATGGACGGCGTCACCATCGTGGTGGTTCGATGCCTCCCCGAATGGTGGAGCGACCATGAGCATGATCTAGTGACTGCGCGACCAACCGCCACGCGAACGCTCAAGGCGTTGCGTCACGACGATCCTTCGGCGTAGGGAAATACACGACCCCAGCGCAGTGCATCACAGCGCGTCACACAAACGCGCCACATTTACCGCTTAACTCAGGCCACCCTTGAGATCACGGGCGCCAGCAAACTTCGCGCGCAGCTTGCGCATGGCTGGATCGTCCGCACGCGCTGGCAGGGCAGCACGTTCTTCGCGCTTGTCGCCCGGTCGACCCGGACGGCTTGGCGCTGCAGGCATTTCCGGGCGTTCAAGCAGTGCCTTACGGCTCAGTGAAATGCGCTTGCGATCCATATCAACCGACAGCACCTTCACTTGCAGGACCTCACCAACCGAGAGAACCTGCGCAGGCGTATCGATGCGTTGGTGTGCCACTTCGCTGACGTGAATCAGGCCTTCGACACCCGGGGCGATTTCAACAAATGCCCCGAAATCCATGAGTTTGGTGACGCGACCAGTGACCGATGCTCCAGCTTCGATCTCGCCAAGCGCGTTCAATGTCGGGTCGGACATCGTTTGCTTGAGACCCAAAGCGATCTTCATTGGCTTGGCGTCGCGATCAATGCGCAACACCTTCACCTGCACTACTTGACCAGCCTTGAGTACTTCTGATGGGTCCTTGATCCGCTCGTGGGAAATGTCGCCAACGTGAATCAAGCCATCAACGCCGCCGATGTCCGCAAACGCACCGTATTGCTGAATGCTGGTGATCGTGGCGGTGCGGGTCTGCCCAACTTCCACCTCTGCGAGGACCTGATCGCGCATGCGGGCGCGCTCTTCAAGCAGCACGGCCTTGCGGCTGAGGACCATCCGGCCCTTTTCGCGGCGCAATTCAATGATCTTGCACGGGAACTTCTCGCCCAAGAACACCGAAATGTCCTCAATGTGGCGGATGTCTACTTGCCCAGCAGGCATAAATGCCTTGTGGTGCGAGACTTCCATGTCCAGGCCACCCTTATTCATGCCAACGCAGCGGGCTTCCACAATCATGCCGGCGGACAGGCTATTGAGCTCACCCTTGTGGGTCGCGCCGGGGCGGCTAACCACCCAGAGGCCCTCAAACGGGTCAAAGCGCTCCTCGAAGAATTCGTATTTTTCCCCAGCCTTGGGCTCTGCCTCAAATTGAGCAACCGGGCAAACCCCTTGGCGCTTGGCGTCAAACTCAATGAAGACCTCGCCGTCGTGCACGCGGAACACCGTGCCGACCCGCAACTGCCGCTCGCCATTGACCTGCGCGCCGCGGTGTGCGGTGGAGCGGTCATCAACCATGTCCTCAAGGCGCATATCACCCAATGCATCCGCAATTTCCTGCATCAATTCAGCATCTGCTGCAATGCGCTCTGGTGATCCAGACGGCGAATGCACTGGAGTTGCGGGGGAGTTATTCATGGGGTTGCTTGAGTTCATCTGGTCCATTTTTGAGGGGCCTGCGGAGGTGATGCGCGTGGCATCGCGCGGGGTGATGCCTGAGAACGCTTAAGAGTACCCGATCTTACTCAGCAACCCGCACGGCCTCTCATCCGAATCCTCTCCCGACGGGGCCCCAGGGTGGGTTCCCGGTCGGTCCGGGGCCGGATCATCTGACCCGGTATTATCGCAGGGCTTGCACCCGTGTCCGCCGACTTCCGGCGGGCAGGGTGGAGAGCATCACAGGTCACCGCAGGCAGGAGCCACTCGTCACATGGCAAAAGCAAAGGCAGCATGGGGTATCGAGGTCGGAAGCGCCGCTATCAAGGCGGTTCGCCTTGAGCGCGACGGAACCGAAGTCCGCGTCGCGGACTTCGTGGTCATTCCGCATCCCAAGGTGCTCACCACGCCGGATCTGAACATTGAGGAAATGCTCCGCATCTCCTTGGGTTCGTTCATGCAGCAGAAGTCCATCGAGGGCGTCGCGGTCATGATGGGGGTCCCTGGCAACGACGGTCTCGCCCGGTTTGCCAAGCTTCCGCCGATCCCAAAGAAGGCTGTTCCGCAGACCGTTCTCTTTGAAGCCAAGCAGCAGATTCCGTTCCCTCTCGAAGAGGTTGAATGGGACTACCACCTCTTTGCCAGTGAAGATTCCCCTGAGTATGAAGTGGGAATTTTCGCAATTCTTAAGGAGAAAATCGCACAACGGCTGAGTCTCTACAAGGAGCTTGGCATTCGTCCCGCTGGCATGACCATGGGCCCGATCGCTGTCTACAACGCCATGGTCTATGACCGTGAACTGAACAGCACGGGCAAGCCAGTGATGGCGTTCCTTGATATTGGAACGCGCGCCAGTGACTTGGTGGTAATCGAAGATGGTCGTTGCTGGATTCGCACCTTCCCAATCGGCGGACACCACTTCACGGAAGCGATCGCATCTGCATTCAGTGTTCCCTACGGCAAGGCAGACCGCCTGAAGGCCGAAGCAGCTACACACAAATATGCCAAGCAGTTGATGCATGCCATGCGCCCGGTCTTTGATGACTTGCTGCAAGAAGTGCAGCGCTCCATGGGTCACTACCAATCGCTGCATCCTGACAAGCCGGTCTCGCAAGTCATTGGTCTCGGAAGCACGTTCCGTATTCCCGGGCTCCGCAAGTTCCTGAGCGACCAGCTCGGCGTAGAGATTCGGCGCCTAGAGGAGTTTGAGAAGATCAAGGTGGAAGGCAGTGCCGCCAGCGACTTTGCTGCCAATGCCATGAACCTCTCCACTGCGGTGGGACTTGCGCTTCAAGGCCTTGGATTGACGGAGATTTCCATCAATCTGTCCCCAGTTGGAAGCCTTCGCGAACAGGTCTGGGGTCGCAAGAATAAGTGGTTCATCGCCGCCGCCGTCCTGATGTGCATTGGCTCGGCCGCCATGTTCTATCGCCCCGGTGGTGACGTATTGCCCAACGTCCCCGGCTCCGTCGTTCGAACGAAGCAGGCTGCCGAGGGATTCAAGAAGCAGTTCGATGAAGTCAAGTCATCAGCTGACGTCGGTGCGCTCGCCAACAACATGATCTTCCTTCTTGAGGATCGAAAGGTGTGGCCGTGGATTGTGTCTGACGTCAACGCGGCCATGGCAACTGCAGGCACTCAGGAGCCTTTGCTTGGAGAATTTGATCTCAGCAAGCCGCCCGTTCCGTACGAGCAGTGGAACACGGTGGAGCTTGTCGATCTCGCTGGCAAGTACAAGTTCCTCTCATCGCCAGCACCGCGGCGAACGGTGGATGTCACCATGCGTGTCATCGTTCCGCGCGACACCAAGTCGGCCAAGGAATTCGTCCAGAAGAGCATGCTCGATTGGCTCAACAAGCACGCCGATCGCAAAGACGCGCCGTACAAGATCATCATTCCACCAACCGGAATTGTGCCTGAATTTGCGGCATTGAACGCAGCTGCAGGTGCATCCACAGCCACTGCTGCAGCCAGCGGCGGCGGTGGCGAAGACACGCAGCAGGCGGACACTGCCGCCGCGGTCGATGGTGCCGGCACCTTCAGTGGTAAGAACAAGAACACCGAGACCATCGTCACGACCAAGGGCGGAATGATCGGTGGTTCATCCGGCTTCGGTCAAGGCGCACCAGGCAACGATGCCAACGCGCCCGGCGGACCGTCCGGCTCCGGCACCAAGGCAGAAACGAAGCAGGACCGCAAAGCAAGTCGCGTTGCCATCAAGTCATCCGCAGCAGAGCCCGTTGACATCGATCGCGATGCATCATTGCCGTTGGCTCCGAATGCATACGTCGGCAAAGCAGCAACAACGGTCGTCATCAAGTTCACTGTTGAATTGCGACCGCCCGTCGGTCGTGAACTCGCGCCAGCCGCGGCTCCCGCGGAAGGCGAGCCGGCCGCTGACGGTTCAGAAGGAGGCCAGCCATGAGTGCAATCTCAGACGCCATTCAAAAGGTTCGTGATTCGCTCTCTTCGCTTGGTAAGCGGGGCGGGGGCTCTTCGTCCGAAGGGTCCTCAGGAAGCAAGTTTGACCCCAAACTCGTACTGACTTGGGTGAAATCGCACCCGGTGATCGTGGCATCAATCACGGTCATGGTGGTCGCTCCCGTGGCCGCATGGTGGATCTCTAGCGACATCTATTCCGCGCGTGACGAAGCTGCCACCAAGCGTGTGCAAGAGATGGCCGCGCTTGAGAAGTTCGAGAAGTCATCCGTCGAGATCGCGCTGCCTGGTCTTGCAGCCGAGCAGAAGGTTGGTGTCGTCAATGAGAACACCGTGTTGGCGTACCGCAAGCTTGCCGACCGCCTCCGCGCTGACGCTCAGGCGATTCAGAAGACTGCACTTGCTCACAACCAGCAGGGTCGCGGCAAGCTCGTCAAAGACGTGACCGTGACGCGCGAAAACGTCAATCTCATCGCCGAGGAAGTCTTCGATGCAGTGCAGGCTCGCGCCGCCACGGACCTCAAGGAAGCCCGCGCCGGCAAGCCTCCGACCGACCAGAGCCTGATTGAGCAATTGCAGCGCCGTCAAGACCAGTTCATCGCCGCCGAGCGGAAGGCTGATCGCAAGTCGCTGAACGAAGAACAACTCGGTCGACTGCAGCGTTCGTTGGTGGACAAGCGATTGCAGTTGTACGCCGATGCCGCTGCAAACACATCGTTTTACGCTGATATTGCTGATATTGGCATGCCATCACTCCCCACCGAAGCAGGTACTCCGCCTTCGGAAACCAAGATGTTCTTGTGGCAGTGGCGCCTCTGGGTTGTTGAGGATGTGCTCAACGCCATCAGTGCAGCCAACAAGCCGTACCGCAGCGTTGTTGACGCACCGGTGAAGCGGGTTCTATCCATCAGCGTGAAAGAAGACATCCTTCCAAAGGTCGCGGCACCGGCAGCAACCGAGGAAGTCCCCGCTGAAGGCAGCACTCCACCAGCCGAGGGCGCTGAAGTGGCAGCAGCGGCTCCTGTGCCCGCGTTGCCGCCACTCGATCCCAAAGCCGTGGTGGCGTACGACTTTGCCAAGTCCATGACCGGACGCGTATCCAACTCCATGTACGACGTTCGTTTCGCCACCGTCCGATTGGTGGTTGCTACATCCATGATCCCGGAAGTTCTGAACGCCATCGCGCGGCAGAATTTCATGACGGTCATCAGTATGGATGTTCGCCCAACTGACGCCTTTGAAGCGGCCGACGAGGGATACATCTACGGCGCAGCACCGGTCTCCGAGCTGCGACTCACCATCGAGTCGGTGTGGCTACGTCCATGGCTCGCCAAGCTGATGCCCCGTGAATTACAGACGCTCAAGGGCACTGACGGTCGCACCACTGATGATCCGGCGCCGAGCGCACCTGCTACCGAGCCGACCACCTAATCGCACTTACCTGAACACACATCGGAATACTCATGAAGCTCAAGGGAATCAATAAGTTCGAGCAGCATCTCGAGAAGATCGTGCTCGGCGTCTCGGTCATCGGGCTGTTAGCCATTGTCGGCTGGCAGTTCCTGAGCCCGCCGTCGTTCAAGCTTGGGTCACGCTCCGTACCAGCAGGCGAGGTTGATGCGCTGTTGGAGGCCAAGGCCAATGCACTGCAAGCGCGCCTGAACGACAGCGAGAAGAGCGACATCGAAATTCCGACCGACTCGGTGAAACTTGCCGCGCCAGATTTCTCCAGCGCGATCAAAGGACCAATCACCCCGGTGGAGAGTTTGGCTCGCACCGCCCCGAATTTCAATGGCGCGCTCGTGAAGGACGCGGTGTCCGCAGTCGACATCTGGTACTTCGAGCCAACGGTTCCAGCGCTGCAGATGCGCGGTGTCCAGGAGACCGCCGATGCTCTCACTGCCGATTCAGCCAAGGACGCCGCCAAGGTGTCCAAGATTCTTGCCGCTCGTCCGGACTTTCAGAAGATCGACGGTCCCAAAGATGTGGTTTGGACCACGCCACTCGCGCGCATTGACTTGAAGCGTCTCCGCGCAGAACTCGCCGACTCGCGCAAGGACGCAACGCCACCGTTGATGGCCATTCCAGGCGTTTGGTACCAAGAGACCCCATACGTGGTCGACATTGCCTTCGAGCGCCGCGAGCGGGCTGCTGATGGTTCGTGGGGCACTCCAGTCATCGTCCCGGTCTTTGCCAATCGTGCGGACGAAATCACCTTCCGTGGCCGCATCGAAAACGCCGCCGCCGACGTTCGCGACGAAGTGTTTGCGCTGCTCGGCTCCGATGACAATCAGAAAGAAATCCTTCAACCAACCTTCTACGACACCGTGAACGGTGCGTTCGTGTCGCCCATGCTGCTTGCTGACGCAGGTGATGGTGCAGCAGCTGCAAGTGGTGCCGACGCTGGTGCAACCCGCCGCAACCTGCAGTTGCAGACGCAATTGCAAGACAAGCAGCGTCGCGCCATGACGCTCCGTGCGGAACTGGAAAAACTTGGCGGCGTCTTCGATGAGGAAGCCGAGCGTAAGAAAGAAGAGGCACGCAAGAAGGACGAGCGTGATCAAAAGGAAGCCGAGAAGGCTGGTAAGGGTGGCGGCAAGGGTGGCAGCGGTCCAGGCGGCGGTGGGCCTGGCGGCAGCATGAGCGGTAAGAACAACTCCAGCGCCGCTGATGATCAGAAGGATGCCAAGAGAAAGCTCGCAGAGCGCAAGACCAAGTCCGCGGTGCTGCACCGCGTTGAATCGGAGATTGCAGCTCTCGAGAAGTCCCTTGGAGCAGCATCCGGCGCTGGTGCCGGCGGTCCGGTTGTGAAGGCGCCCACCTTGGGATCACTCGATGAACTGCTGGTCTGGGGCCATGACTTGGAGGTCATGCCGGGTCACACCTATCAATATCGCTGCGTTGCTCGCGTTTACAACCCATTCTTTGGCAAGGGCAATCAGCTCGTGCAGAAGCAAGCAGATAAAGGTCTTGCATCGCAGTTCACCATTGACTCTGCCGCAAGCGAATGGTCATCATCCATCACTGTCTCGCCTGACGTACGGTTCTTTGTAACGCGCGCACTTGTTGCTGATGGATCGCTCTCACTTGGCTCTGCGCAAGTAGAGGTTTACAAGTTGCTTGGTGGTCAGTGGCGCAAGTCCGAAACCAGCGTGCAGCCAGGCGAGCGAATTGGTCGCATTGACAACAAGGGTGCGCAGCCGGTTGATTTCACCACGCAGTATTTCGTCGTCGATGTTGTTGAAGATCTCGACACATCGCGCGGCCCAAGTACTGCAGGCAAGGATCGCCGTCCTGGACTCGTTGTCGTTGGTTCGATCACGGGTACAGGAACGGAGATTCGCGTTCCGTACACCGACTTTGAGGATCCGGATCGATTGAAGCTGCGCGCGCAGGCCGACGCAGCGGCCACAGCAGGGAGCGACACCAAGGACGCGCCAGCAAATAGCGGTCCCGGTGGCGATAAACCGAAGGGTCCTGGAAGTGGTGGGGCAGGTGGTGGCAACAAACCTGGAACGGGCAAATAGCCGCAGATACCCCTAGAAACAAGCCATATTTCGTGATTGGGCGTGCAGTGACCTGCGCGCCCAATCGCATTTTTGGTGGTTCATAACAGGGCGATTTCCCATAATCAAATCTGTAAAAATTCCTGCTGAAGATCCCCTCAACCCCCTTGACGTACTTGCGGATCTCTGTACCATTGCCGATCCTCCAGCCACGAGAGTGGTTTGAGTTCTTTGACAAGTGAAGTGTTGGTCGTGCACCCCAGACACGTACGCATTTGCAGACCTTGGTTTGCAAAGAGCTGCGACTGGCAGTGCAACAATTGAATTGAATTGAATTGAATTGAATCGAGAATGATCTCGAGTATTGAGTCGTCGTTCACGTGTGTGTTGTTTGACACGTGATCGAATGTCGGATCCGCAAAGTCCGACATGGCATGCACCGGCCCCCAGCGGGGGTCAGGTAGGCATGGCCAAGACTGAAAGGGCACATGATGGATGCCTTGGCATTGAGAGGCGATGAAGGACGCGAGAACCTGCGATAAGCCGAGAGGAGCCGGTAACTAGGCTGTGATCCTCGGATTTCCGAATGGGGCAACCCTACCGAAAGGTAACTCTGGCCTGAATGTATAGGGCCAGTAGAGCGAACGCAGCGAACTGAAACATCTCAGTAGCTGTAGGAAAGGAAAGCAACAGCGACTCCGCAAGTAGCGCCGAGCGAACGCGGATCTAAACAGCGACCCGTATGAACGGCCTGGAAAGGCCGACCAAAGAAGGTGATAGTCCTGTACGGCGGGAACTGTGAATGGCTTCAAGTAGAGTCAGGCTCGAGAAACCTGGCTTGAACATGGGGGGACCACCCTCCAAGCCTGAGTACTACTCAATGACCGATAGTGAACCAGTAAGGCGACTGAACGGTGAAAAGCACCCCGACAAGGGGAGTGAAATAGCACCTGAAATCATGTGCTTACACAGCGGTCACGGCCCGCAAGGGTTGTGGCGTGCCTTTTGCATAATGATCTGGCGAGTTACTGTCTGCGGCAAGGGTAAACCGAATCCCGGTGCACCCGAAGCGAAAGCGAGTCTTAAAAGGGCGTCAAGTTGCAGGCGGTAGGCGCGAAACCGGTTGATCTACCCATGGGCAGGTTGAAGGGAGGGTAAAACCTCTTGGAGGACCGAAGCCGTGAACGTTGAAAAGTTCTGGCATGACCTGTGGGGAGGGCTTAAAGTGCAATCATAACCGGAGATATCTCGTTCTCTCCGAAATAGTTTTTGGACTAGCCTCAGCTTATCAATACACGGGGGTAGAGCTACTGAATGGGGTCTGGGGGCCTACCCGGCTACCCGCCCCAATCAAACTCCGAATACCGTGTATGTAGCGCTGGGAGTAAGACTACGAGGGATAATCTTCGTGGTCGAAAGGGAAACAACCCGGACCATCGGCTAAGGTCCCTAAGTAATGCTCAGTTGAAAAGGTAGTCAGAATGCAGTGACAGCCAGGATGTTGGCTTAGAAGCAGCCACCATTTAAAAAGTGCGTAACAGCTTACTGGTCGAGGATTCTGGCGCCAATAATTATCGGGGATAAGCATTACACCGAAGCCGTGGGACTCGTATGAGTCGGTAGGAGAGCGTTGCTGTCAGCGTTGAAGT
Source organism: Chitinophaga pinensis (assembly GCA_943329105.2). Classification (GTDB taxonomy): domain Bacteria; phylum Planctomycetota; class Phycisphaerae; order Phycisphaerales; family SM1A02; genus UBA966. Next base: position 19,646 of record CALQCP020000006.1, read on the forward strand.
TTTCCCGTAAGGGTGGATGGAGCGGCAGCAAGTGAATATGCCAGATTGAGTAACGATTAATGCAGTGAGAATCTGCATCCCCGTATGCCCAAGGTTTCCCGGGGAAGGTAATTCCGCCCGGGGTTAGTCGGATCCTAAGGCAAGGCCGAAAGGCGTAGTCGATGGACAGCAGGTTAATATTCCTGCACCTTCGTATAGGTTGATGGTAGGTGACGGATTTCCATATCTCAACGGGACAGTGAAGCGTCCAGGCCATTTGGCCGATGTTGGGTGAGGAAGTCTCAAGAAAAGCCCTACCGGACGATTACGAAGTCCGTACCAAAACTGACACAGGTGGGCGTGGCGAATAGCCTCAGGGGCTCGAGAAAACGGTCCTGAAGGAACTAGGCAAATTTACCCCGTAAGTTCGCGATAAGGGGGCCCTACTCGTAAGAGAGGGCGCAGAGAAAAGGCTCTGGGAACTGTTTATCAAAAACACAGCACTGTGCTAACTCGCAAGAGGATGTATACAGTGTGACGCTTGCCCGGTGCCGGAACGTCAAGGGAGCTGGTCAGCGCAAGCGAAGCTAGCGACCGAAGCGCCGGTAAACGGCGGCCGTAACTCTGACGGTCCTAAGGTAGCGAAGTTCCTTGTCGGGTAAGTTCCGACGCGCATGAATAGCGTAATCACTGGAGCACTGTCTCCAGGACCGACTCGGTGAAATAGTAGTGGCGGTGAAGATGCCGCCTACCCGCAGCAAGACGGAAAGACCCCGTGGACCTTTACTGTACGCTTGCAGTGATCATGGATTTGTTCTGCGTAGCATAGGTGGGAGCCTTTGAAGTTCGGATTTCGGTCCGGATGGAGGCTAAGGTGAAATACCACCCTGAGCGCATTCGTGGTCTAACCCTGATTCCCATGAAACTGGGCAGGGAACACTGCATGCCGGGCAGTTTGACTGGGGCGGTCTCCTCCCAAATAGTAACGGAGGAGTGCAAAGGTTGGCTCAGCGCGGTTGGAAACCGCGCCAAGAGTGCAAGAGCATAAGCCAGCTTTAGTGCGAGCCAGACAGGGCAAGCACTCTCGAAAGAGGGCTCTAGTGATCCGGCGATCCCGTGTGGAAGGGTCGTCGCTCAACGGATAAAAGGTACCCCGGGGATAACAGGCTGATCGCTCCCGAGCGTCCATAGCGGCGGAGCGGTTTGGCACCTCGATGTCGGCTCATCACATCCTGGGGCTGAAGGCGGTCCCAAGGGTTGGGCTGTTCGCCCATTAAAGTGGTACGCGAGCTGGGTTCAGACCGGCGTGAGCCAGGTCGGTCCCTATCTGCTGTGGGCGTAGGAATGTTGAGAGGAGACAATCTTAGTACGAGAGGATTGGATTGGACGTACCCCTGGTGTGCCAGTTGGACCGCTCGGTCCATAGCTGGGTAGCTACGTACGGCAGGGATAACCGCTGAAAGCATCTAAGCGGGAAGCCCACCTCAAGATGAACATTCCATGTCGCAAGACGAGAGACCCCCGGTAGACCACCGGGTTGATAGGACGCGTGTGTAAGCGGAGAGATCCGTTTAGCTAAGCGTTACTAACGGTCGACGTCTTGGCCATGTCTACCAGATTCCCTCTGGTGGGCATCCCGACTCAATCATGAGAGATCATGATCGCTTCGGTTCACTCATTCTTACTCATCCGAAGTGGCGAGTAGAACAATTCAGTTGAACGACCAACTCTTCACGCAAACACGCCGTCGGTGGCTGAAAAGCCTCCTACGGATTTGCCGGTGAATATAGACAAGGGGAAACACCTGTTCCCATCCCGAACACAGCAGTTAAGCCCTTGTCGCCGATGATACTGCTCCGCGGGAAAGTAGGTCACCGCCGGCTTCATGGGCCCTACCAGTCACAACTGGTCGGGCCCTCTTTATTTTTTGGTTGCATGTCGATCGTCTGGATTTCGCTGTTTGAATTGGGCCGCTGGTACTTTCGCTGGTTGGTTTATCTGCTGCCTACTCACATACAGCGACGAGATTTGTCGCATTTACTGCTTGCCTTTATCTGCGGGTTGTGATTCAATGTTGGTGTCCCTTGATTGAGTAGGTCTTGGTCTGAATGAAGGTGGGTTGGGGTTGTCGTTTGTCGTTTGCAAATCGTGAGCCGGGGTGCGGCTTTCGCCGCAGTGCGCACATGATGGCGTTTGCACGACGCCGAATCGCTGAGCAGGAATACATCCCGTGCCAATGTTTAAGATCTATGTCGGAAATCTCGACCCGCGTACGACGGTCGAGGCACTCAAGCCGTACTTCGAGCCATTCGGAGAGGCTGTTGATGAAATCATTCTCGTCATGGACGAGCAGGGGGAGCCGCGCGGATTTGCGATCGTGCTCTTCCGCGATCCGCAGCTGGGGCAGCTCGCTGTGGAGACGTTGACTGGTAAGAAGATCAACGGTCGCGAAATCCAAATCAATGAAGCCGTGAAGAAGGGCAAGCGGGTTTTGCCCGCCGAAGAGAAGGCGCCACGAACATCGCCGCTTGGACCTCGCGCCTTTCAGCGACCCGGTTCGAGTGGTGGTTTCCGCCCCGGCGCTCCGCGCTCTGGTGATTCGCGTCCGAGCGGCATGGCAAGTAGCCGCCCCGGATTTGGAGCATCTGCTGGTGGCGCATCATCGCGTTTCAATCGCAATCCACGCCGCGCTCCAGGTGCAGCGGGTGGACCGAGTTCGCCAATGACTTCGGCTAGCGGCGCATCAGGTGGCGCTGAAATCCCAGGTGCAGAGCAGGGGACTACTCCATCAGCAAGCGGACACGGCGTGACTCCAAGTGCAGGATCACCAGCCGATCACGGTACTCCGCGTCCGCCGCTGAGTTCCGGTCTTCGCTCTCGTAGTCTTGGCGGTCAATCGCCGAGTGCTCCAGGTGTGGGTGGCGCGTCTGAATCAACGCCAACGCCCGGTCCAACAAGTCGACAACTCGGCGGTGCGCCCTCGATGCGCCCCGGTGCACCGCGACCACCGGTTCCTGGTGGTTCATCAACGCAAAGCCGATCGCTTGGCAGTTCATCGCGACCCATCGGTGGTGGTGGACTTCCACGACCAACGGTAAGCGGCACATCGCGCCCACTCGGCGCGAGTGCACCGCGTCCGATGAGCCCACCAACTTCGATTACTCCGCGCGCTGCTCCGTCGACGCCATCGACACCACCCGCTGCGAGTGCGGCGCCCGCACCAGCGAGTCCAGCAGTACCCGCAGCACGGAAGAAGGCAACCAAGCCATCAGCTCCGGCTGATGTTTCCGATGCAACTGCGCCAGCAGAGGCAGCACCGGTCGCTCGGCCGCGTGCAGTGAAGAAGAAGCCGGCGCCTGAGGCGTGAGTTTGGGTGAATCATCGGCGTGGCGTTGCTCGAGCGCCACACGCTTTGCCTGATAATAATGGGACCCAAGTCTCGTTTACCGGATTCGTGTCGGTAGGCGCGACCAATCTACGCAAATTCGAAAGATCTTCGGTTGCTAACGACAGACTGTGGTATCGTTGCCGACGAAGCAACTCGGACTGATTGTTGAACCGTTCGTTGTTTTCAGGCATTGGGCGCCGCCTGGGTCGGGCGCTTTAAGAAAGTTGGAGCAACGAATGTTTCGCATCTATGTCGGCAATTTGAGTTTTCGCACCACTCCCGAAGCACTTCGGGAGCACTTCGCCGTTTACGGAGAAGTTCTTGACGTCTTCATCGGTACTGATCGTGAAACCGGTCGCTCACGCGGCTTCGGTTTCGTGACCATGGCCGAGAAGGACGCTGGCAATAAGGCCATCACCGAGCTGAATGGCAAGGACTTCGAGAGCCGCGCTCTCGTCGTGAACGAGGCTCAGCCACGCGCTGAGCGTGGTCCTGGTGGCGGCGGTGGTGGTGGTGGCGGCGGCGGCGGTCGTGGTCAAGGCGGCGGCGGTGGATTCCGCGGCGGTCGTGGCGGCGGCGGCGGCGGTGGTGGTTACGGTGGCGGCGGCGGCGGCGGGGATTACTCCCGTGGCCCACGTCGCGAGCGTGGCGACCGCAAGAGCAGCGACCGCGACGGCGAATGGTGATCCGAGGCGCGGGCATTTATGCCTGAACCATGGAAGATCCGTTTCGCATCCTCGGTTTACCGCGTCAGTTTGATCTGACGCCTGCCGAGGTGACAACGGCTCACTTGCGTGCTGTTTCGCGACTTCACCCTGACCGCGCGACCGATGAGGTCCAGCGAGTTCAGATGGTGCAAGAAGCAGCGGCCGTGGGTGCTGCCAAGCAACGGGTTGCGCACGATTTAACGCGCGCCGAGGAGCTCCTAAAGCTCCTCGGCGCGCGGTCTTTTTTGTCAGCACCGCTGGCTCCGGAGTTCCTTTTCGAAACACTCGAATGGCGTGATGCCATCGAGGATGCCTGCCGTCAAAGTGACGGTGCCAGCCGGGTGGAGTTGACGGTGCGCATTCGGCTGCGACGGGCTGAGGAGCTCGCCACTCTCGCGGGCGCGTTCCGAATTGCACTGCCTCTTGCCAAGATCGAACGACCCGAGGGTCCGTCATCGCAGGTTGGCGTTCCACTATCTACAGACAGTCAAGGGACGCCTGCTCTTATGAGTGAGGACCTGCGCGCTGCTTTGCAGGACGCAGCTGCGGCGCTGGTTCGTCTGCGATACCTCGATCGCATGCTCGATCGTCTGACCGGCGACCCGTAACACGCGTCGTGAAGTCCGCGCGAACCATCCGCATATACAGGCTGTCACGCTCCGCTATACTCCGCAATCCCTCGGGCTAGTAGCTCAGCTGGCTAGAGCACGCCCCTGATAAGGGCGAGGTCGAAGGTTCGAGTCCTTTCTGGCCCACTCCGAGAGCATGCGCGGCGCCCCGAAACGGGCGCCGCGCTGCATTTCTGCGTTGTACAGATTTCTAGGTTGCACAGATTGCACACACGTGAACACGCTGCAACGTTTCACGAACGGTCTATCATGGATGCCCTTCGTGGCCGAACTACTTCGGCTCGAATCCATCGGAACGGACGTGTGTATGCGTCCACCAATTCAACGAACAAACGGAGTCACTGCAATGCGACGCGCCAAGATCTCAATCATCGGAGCTGGAAACGTTGGAGCAACTTGCGCCCACTGGGCTGCAGCGAAGGAGCTTGGCGACATCGTGCTGGTTGACATTCCTGACCGTGTTGGCGTTGCGCAAGGCAAGGCCTTGGATTTGGCGCAGTGCGGTCCGCTTGAGCGATTTGACGCAAACATCAAGGGAACATCGGACTACGCCGACACCACTGATTCGGATGTCGTGGTCATCACTGCCGGCATGCCACGCAAGCCGGGGATGAGTCGCGATGATCTGATTGAGGTGAACGTCAAGATCGTGAAGGACGTCACCGCTCAGGTCGCGAAGCACTCCCCGAACGCAGTGCTGATTGTGGTGAGTAATCCGCTTGACGCGATGGTTTACACAGCGTGGAAGATCTCTGGATTCCCCACGCACCGCATCCTCGGCCAGGCCGGCGCCCTTGATGTCGCACGATTCCGCACGTTCCTTGCCATGAAGCTTGGTTGCTCGGTGGAGGACATCAGTTCGCTCCTCCTTGGCGGTCACGGTGATGACATGGTTCCGCTGCCGCGCTTCACCAGCGTGGCCGGTATTCCGATTGACCAGCTGCTCTCGGAGGCAGACATCACCGAGTGCGTCGAGCGCGCCAAGGTTGGCGGCGGCGAGATTGTCAAACTCATGGGGACCAGCGCCTACTACGCGCCCGCATCCGGCACGATCCAGATGGTGGAGGCGATCGTCAAGGACAAGAAGCGCATCGTTCCGTGTGCCGCATACTGCGAGGACGCGTACGGCGTTGCTCCTGGCCAGAAGGGCAAGGGCTACTTTGTGGGCGTGCCGGTCGTCCTTGGATCCAAGGGCATGGAGCGCGTGGTTCCGATCAAGATGACCCCCGCGGAAGCCGCCTTGATGGCGGAGAGCGTGAGTCATGTGAAGGACCTCGTCGGCACGGTGCAGAAGATGTTCCCGGAACTCGCCTAATCAGGGCTCGAACGGCTTGGGCAGATGCTTGTCCGATCGCACTTTGGTGCACGGATTGCTGTGCCTTGGCTCGGAGATCCTGAAGCCAAGCGCCGGGTTCGGACGATGAATGAGGCATGCGTAATGGGCGTGGCTCAATCTTCTTCGATCCTGGCTGGATGTTCCTGATTGCTGGGCTGGTCCTGGTTGCCTCCGCGGCGCTGGTACCTGCCACCTATGACCTGTGGGTCATGCGTACGCAGTTGCGGCATTTGGACGCCCAGGAGCGCGAGAACTTCAGCCGCCTGGAGGCCTACTCGAAGTTTGTGTCGGACCTTGACTCGGCCGAGCCACAGTTGGTTCGTCGTTTGGCTGCGTCGCAATTGAATTTGGTCCCTCGTGGCGAGCGCCCATTGTTTGTGCATGGAAGCGCGAAGCGCAACCCGATTGAATGGGTGGATGACACCGTCGCCCCGGTGCGGGCGGTCATCGTTCCGTTCCCCGATTCGCTTCTGAGTCGATTGACGCTTGGTCGTAAGGCGCTTTGGATTGCTGGGGCAGGGGTGATGTGCATTTTCTTGGGTCTGCTTTCGGCTCCGCTGCGACTCTTGGTTCCAACACCGCCCACACTTGAAGAAGCAGGAGCGGTTGCTTCGCAGTTGCTCACGGGTCGAGCGCCGAACTTGGCATTGGCTGGCATTGGTAGCGCTCACACTTCGGGTCATCCGGAAAGCCTCTCCAGTGCGACGCCGTTGGTGCGCCTGGGTCATGAGGCACCGCATGAGAATGATTCTGCTGCGCACGGCGCGGACTGACGGCGCCGGACACGCTCTCGTGTGCCATACATTTCATCTTTGTCGCCAAGAAAAAGGGCTTGATTTGCCTGGCGGTTTCGCATGCGCCCGTACGGTGCATGCATGTCACGATCGCCTGATGAAATTCCAGATGCCGTGCTTCGCTTAGCGCTCTCTGATGAGTGCGGTCCAGCGTTCCATCATTCCGCGCTGGCGTGTTTCGGCACGCCAGAGGCGGTGCTGTCTGCTTCGGTAGCGGAGTTGGCGGGCCTTGAACGGGTGTCGCTGGCTCGAGCCGAGCGCGTGCACGCGCAGTTTCGGTCGGTGGATCCAGACGCTGAGCGCGAAGCAATGGAGCGCATTGGTGCGCGCGCCGTATTGCTTGGTGATGCTGACTACCCGCCACTCTTGGCGCCGGTTCCGCTGCCGCCCATCATGTTGTGGACGCGCGGACGAACCACCGCCGCAGCAGAGGACGCGGTGGGTATTGTTGGTGCGCGTCGCGCTACTTCCTATGGTTGCACGCAGGCGGCGCGCTTTGCAGCAGCCATGGCCGCCGAGGGTATTGCGGTGATTTCTGGCGGCGCGCGGGGGGTTGATGGCGAGGCGCATCGCGCGGCACTGCGTGTTGGCGGCACAACGGTGGCCGTTCTTGGATGCGGCCTCGCGGAGCCATATCCACCGGAACATGTGGGACTTTTTGAGGCGATTGTGGATGCCGGCGGGCTGCTCGTCAGCGAGTTTCCCGTGGGTTGGCCGCCGCTGGCAGCAAACTTTCCGCGGCGCAATCGGATCATCTCTGGCCTGTCGCTCACGGTGCTGGTGGTTGAGGCGAATGTCTCAAGCGGCGCGTTGATTACGGCTCGTCACGCCATCGATGATCATCGCCGCGATCCGTGCGCGCTTCCGGGACCCGTTGATAGTCCGCGCTCGGCAGGGTGCAACGCGGCGATTCGCGATGGCTGGGTGCACGCGGTGTTGGATCCCGAGGATCTGCTGCGGCTCCTTGATGAGAATGCGGAGCGTTTGGGTCGATTGACCGCTGTTCGCCCCGATCTTGCTGCGCTGGGGGTTCCTGATGTCATGCGACCGATGGTGGCGCGCGCAGCAGAG
>CALQCP020000007.1 GCA_943329105.2 Chitinophaga pinensis
AACTCGTTAAGGGCTGGGCACGTGAATTGGTTGACATCATGTTGCTGTTCATCGCCATCGGCGTCTTGGTCCAGATCATCTTCGGTACTGAGAGCACCTCGTACTTCGGCAAGATCACTGGCAACCTGATGGCTTTCGTGACGCAACTTGGTAGCGGTGGCTTTGTTGGTCTGATTGCTCTGCTGATCATCATCAGCATCTTCAGCAAGCGCACAAGCGCCACCAACTGACTGACGCTGGCGCTCTGACGTTGACGGGCGCCGCAATGACTGAACACTGGCCCCTGGCGCATTGCGCCGGGGGCTATGTCTTTGGGGGCGTGATTCCAGGAGCGTGGCTCTCCGCGACCAGACGCCCACTCGCATCGAATTATGGAATCATGACAAACGAGTGCATCTGCGCCGGATCAAACTCCGTGGGCACGCGACCAATGTCCCAACCGTCCGTGGTTTCCACCGCCACCATGCACCGACCATCAATGTCCATGGTCTCATCATCAGTGGCAGGATCGATGCCAACAAATAACATACTGTGCCCCTGGTCTCCCGGAGCGCCGCGGCGAAAGTGCACCACTGCTAGTGGTAGTGCGGGATCAATGGATCGAATCAGCGTTGCCAGCAACAAACACTTGGAGTCACAATCCCCGCCCTCCAGTAACGTGGTGCCGGGGGTTCGTAAACCCGCACGCTCTTTGCCATCAACCGCTGCAGGAATGGTGACATACGGAACCGCGCGCTGCACAAAGCTGGTCAGCGCGTCCACCGTGCGCCGCTGCGAATGTCGACTTTCATAGTCAGGAAACACAGCAATCACCTTGGCCGCCACCGGCGCCAACAGCGGGCGCGAAACACTGACAAGCCACGCGTAGTCCGGCGAAAACCCCCTCAATGGGCCATCCTCCGGGTGTGGCTCAAGCACCATCCGACACCCGTGTGCTGCTAACGACTCGCGGTACGCACTTTCAAAGGCAGTCTTTGCGGCGTCGCCCACAAAGTAGGAAGGCTCCGGCATCTGCGCTGGCCAACCAAAGTGCGCCTCTACTGCGGCGATCGCCCCGCGGTCCACCGGCGCGGTGCAGGCGATCTCCAACACATCACGCGTGGGGTCGCGGAAATCGATGCCTTCGATCCGCACAATCTGCGGTCGATTGTCCTTCCATGCAAAGTGCGCAATGTCCGCGCGCGGCACCGGAAATTCCAGTTGATGATCCTGCGCCAAGAATGCAGCCACCTCCGGCATACGAACCCGCGCCGCCGCCATCGCCTCCGCGTGCGAAGCCGCTTTGCAACTTCCGGTACGCACAAACTCGGAAACGCGTGCGGTGCTTGCCGCCCAACCGCCACGAATTCCGTAACTCGCAAATGCCGGAGCAAAGAGCGCGCACACCACGATTGCCAGTACCGGCACCAGGTTGCCCACCCAGCGCCACACTTGTGACCCGCGCGGACTCACCCGCTCACCAGTTCCCGCGGGGTACTCCCGGCTCCCCGACTCAGCGCAGTGCGAGCCTCAATACGGTCGTCAAAGGGCCGCGTCTGCGTGCCAATGATTTGGTAGTCCTCATGGCCCTTCCCAGCGATGAGAACGATGTCCCCGGGGCGCGCCTCGGTCACTGCCAGCGCAATTGCTTGCGCGCGGTCAACTTGGCGGACCACCTCAACGGCAGGCTTGCCGGCGGCGCGTGCGGCCCCGGATGCGCCGGTCGGCTGACCAGTGAGCACTTCATCAATGATCGCCTCCGGATTCTCCGTGCGCGGATTGTCGCTTGTCACAATCACGCGGTCCGAATGTTCGCACGCCACCCGCATCATGCGCGGGCGCTTTGTGCGGTCACGGTCACCACCGCAACCAAAGACCGTCACCAAACGACCGCCCGGACCGACGAGCGGTCGCAACGCGGTCAGCACATTGAGAAGCGCGTCATCGGTGTGCGCATAGTCAACCAGCACCGCAAATGGATCAGTTGGACGAGTCACTGGCTCCAGTCGCCCCGGAGGAGCGGCGCACGAGGCAAGCGTTTGTTCAATCACCTGCACTGGTACACCGATCGACCATGCGGCGGCCACTGCTTGCAGCGCGTTCATGGCATTGTGCCTGCCAACAATTGGAAGGCGCACGCGCATGCTGCCCCATGGACCAGCAAACGTTGCATCCTGCCAACCAAGTTGCGCGGCATGAATGGTGGCGGTGCATTGCGGATTGCCGGCGGAACTTGTTTCGCCCGCAGCGCGCACACTGCAACGCAAGATGTTGGCGGTGCAGCCTTCCATCATCACCGCGCTCCACAGATCATCTATGTTGATCACTGCCGTGCCGGTTGGCGAAAGCCTGCGAAACAGCAACTGTTTAGCCGCTGCGTAGGCCTCCATCGTCTTGTGGTAATCAAGGTGATCGCCAGTCAAATTGCTGAAAATCGCGGTGTGAAACTGCAATGCATCCGCGCGGCCTTGATCCAGTGCGTGACTGGAAACTTCCATGGCACACGCGCTGCAACCATTGCGCACCATGCGTCCAAGTGCATGCGCCAATTCGATCGGCCCCGGAGTGGTCAAGCTGGCGCGCGTTGCTTCCGCACCGTCATCGATCGCCACCGTACCGATCAGCCCGCACGGCGAACCCGCAGCGCGTGCAAGCTGCTGCACCAAGTACGCCATGGTGGTCTTGCCATTGGTGCCGGTGATGCCAACCAGTTTTAACCACTCACTTGGCGATCCTTCCAACCGATCAGCCAAGATGCCAGCAAAGCGCACTAAGTCCGTTCCTTCCGGCATGGGTACGCGCACCACGTGTGCGGCGTCGGGATGACCCGCGCATGGATCAGAGCCGGTGTGCAAGACCGCCACCGCTCCACGCGCCATGGCATCGGTAATGAAGGCTCGACCATCATTGGCGGAGCCCGATCGTGCCACAAACAGGCAGCCCGGTTTCACAGTGCGCGAGTCATCAGAGATTGAATCGACATCCAGCGTTGACTGGCGAAGGTCAGCGGGGAGCGGCATGAGCCGAGAGAAGAGCACCGTGAGTTTCATATGCAGTCCTTTGCAGTATCGATGAGCCGCGGGGGTCGCGAACGCCGGAGCGATTGGCACGCGAGACACCAATTTACCGCGCGCGTTACCCCTCGCGGAAGAGGCGCTTTGCGCACCGACCCACCACTTGGCATGAGGCGGCGTCGAACGCTCCGCTGATCACGCCTCCAGCAATCGGCACCAACTTTGAAACACCGCGGGCGCCCTTGATGCCGGTCTTGGTGATGAGTTGCTCGCCCACCTCACGGTTGATTTGCGTGACGGTGCGCCCGCCAACACCCTCCATGGCTCGCAGTACCGCGTGCTTACCCAAGGACACCCCTGCACCCTTCAGTAACTTTGAGGCACTGGCATCACCAATGAGCGCCAGCAAGACCACCGTTCGCACCTTGTCTGAACGTGGATCGTGACCGTAAATGGAGGCAATGGCTGCGGCCATACGCGCCTGAATGAGCCACGAAGCCGCCACGGATGCCGGAATCGAAACGGGCAGCGTGATGACGCCGCCAAGGCCGGTGATAAAGCCGGCAGTGAAGTTCTTGGATGTCTCCCAACGAATCAGCGCATCCACGCGCTTGTCATTGGAGGCGTAGGTGTTGTCAATGCGATACCGCTCGGCAAGCTCCTCTGCGCTTTGGAGCGGCGAGATCCCCTTGATCGATCGATCGGTGATCCAATTGGCAAGTTTCAATGCGTCGCGCTTGAGATCCTTCATGTCCATGGCTTCAAGCGTAGCGGGTTCAGGCAGGGGTAGCGATGGCTCAGTCGGCAGGCCGCGCCGTCAACAAGAAGCGCGGACCGCGCCACCGGCGCACCCGAATGTCCCGCAGCCCGGCAGCCTCCGCAAACTCCACCGCTTGGCGTTTACTAAAGCCATTCTTCACGCTCAACATGGCATCGCGCTTGGTTTCAGCGGGCGAAGTGAGTGTTGCAAACCATGCCCCCGCAATGCCGAATGCATCATGAATCAGGTCATTCCAGATCACTGCATGTCGCGCCACCGCCGACATGGCCTTGAGCGCCTCCACCACTTCGTGGTCAGGCAAGTGGTGCAGCATCAACGAGGCATGCGCCGCATCGAACGACTTTGCGCCCAAGATCGCATTTGCCTGCAGAACATCCACCGCAGCAAATGACAAGCCGTCCATGGATCCACGGGCGCGGGCCATGTCCAGCACCAAGGGGTTTCGATCCGTGGCCAGGCAATGCGCCACCCAACCGCGCCGTGCCGCGCGCGTAATAAAGGACCGCGCGATGTCCCCCACCCCTGCCCCAAAGTCAACCACCGAAACCTGCTGCCCACTGGTCGGGCTCATCCGGCTTCGCAAGGCGTCAACAATGGCCGTACCAGAGCCGGTGGCCGCGTTGAACTTCACCAAGAAACGGAACTCGTTGCCCAACCGGGCTGGATCGGGATGGGCCTCGTCCATCAGTTCGTGGCCCGTGTTCCGTTGCGTGTGGGGGATGGGCTTCATGACCCTGCACGGTACCCGCGTGCTGTGCAGTCCGGCAGCGCGTCCTGCCGATGAACTGAACGCGGTCGGAGACCGCACCTGTGCTCTCAACGATCCGGCCGATGCCGGACGCAAGCCGCGCGGGTTCATCACAGGAGGTGGACATGTCTGCACGCGACCCATCGGGCGCCGGGGAAAAGTCTTCAACCCGGCTCATTGCTTCCAACGGATTCGGGATGTTCATGCTGGGGATCGCACTTGCGCTGGGAGGCGCGTTTGCCTCGCAGAGCGTGGCGAAAGCCATCATCACCAGCCGCAGTGCCAGCAGCATCAAAGTGAAGGGCTCGGCCAGTATTGACCTCCGTGCCGACAGCGCGCGCTGGGTGACCACCGTCACCTGCCGAGGCACCACGTTGCAAGCGGCCTACGCCAGTCTTTCCAAAGACATGCAGCGCCTTCAGAAGTTCATGAGCACCAACACCTTCACTGAGACCGAGGCAAAGACTGGCCCTGTGGCATCATTCACTCTGATGGGTAAAGACGCCAAGGGAAACAACACCAACAAGATTGAGTTCTATCAACTCACCCAAACCATGGAAGTGCTCAGCCCCAAGGTAGAAGCTGTAGCAACTGCGGCACGGAACGTCACGCAACTGATTCAAGACGGCGTCGATGTTGCCAGCGGTCAACCCGCGTACCTGGTCTCCAGCCTTGATTCAACCAAAGTTGATCTGCTGGACAAAGCCACCCGAAGCGCCATGGAACGCGCCGAAACACTCGCGCGTGGCAGCGGTTCTTCAGTAGGCGCACTCATCAGCGCGAACCAAGGAGTGATTCAAGTGGTGGAACGCGGCACCACCGGTTCGAGTGATTACGGCGAGTACGACACCCGCACCATTGAGAAGACCCTGCGCGCAGTAGTCAGTCTTGAGTACGCGGTGCGTTGAGTCAGCGGGATATTTTGCTGCGGCAGCACATGCACGCTGCGGCGGCATATTCACCGGTGAAACGCGCGCATCCGCTTCACACAATCAACATAGCGTCACCAAAGCTGTAGAAGCGATAGCCATCGCGCTGTGCTGTGGCGTAGAGCTCTTTCAAACGTTCCAACCCAACAAACGCACCAACCAGCGCTAACAGCGTGCTGCGCGGCAAGTGAAAGTTGGTGAGCATGGCATCCACGTTTCGGAAGTGGTGACCCGGCGCAATCAAGATCGAAGTGTTGCCTGACCAACCGTTCGCAGACGCGTCAGCAGGCAGACTTTCTAATGCGCGCACGCTAGTAGTACCCACTGCCACCAACCGAGGGCGCGGATGCTCCGCCAGCAAAGCCATGGTTGCCGGCGGCACCGTCATCCGCTCCGAGTGCATGGGATGTTCGGAAAGATTTGCGGCATCAATCGGTTTAAATGTTCCTGCGCCCACATGCAATGTCAGGCTCGCTTGACGAACACCACTTGCACGCAACTGCGCAAGCAACGCATCCGTGAAGTGCAGCCCCGCTGTGGGCGCGGCAACCGACCCGCGCGCAGTGGCGTCGGCGTACACGGTCTGGTACTCCGCACGGTCAGCGTCATCATTGCCCTGCTCGCCGCGCGTGGTACGGGATTTCAAGATGTATGGCGGCAGTGGCGTCCAACCAGAGCGTTCGATCACTGCATCCGGGCCACCACCTTGCGGGCCGGCAATGATGCGCACGCGCCATGCTTCCGCGTCCCGCGCCACCAATTCAATGGCGTCACCGGTATCCGTGCCGTGCGGCGTTACAAGTGCAAGCACTGCGCCTGGCCCATAGCGTTTCGCGCGACGCACCAACATGCGCCACGTGCCATCCGCGCATGGCTCAAGCAGCAGACCTTCGGTGCCCTCCATGCACAATCGCGCGCGCAGAACGGATGTTTCATTCACTATCAACGCGTCGCCTGCGCCGATCCAGCGCGGCAAATCGCGGACGTGCGCGTGCTCAACGGTGCCGGCGGCGCGGTCGATCACCATGAGCCGCGCAGCATCGCGTGGATGCGCGGGCTCGGTGGCAACGCACCGTTCGTCAAACGGAAAGTCCAGTAGTTCGGTTGAGAGTTCCTGCAGCGACACGCTTACCGCTCCGCCGTTGAAGGCGCGCTGGTGACCTGCACCGGAGCGATGAGTCGTGCGCCGTGCGCCCATGCCGCAAACGGCAGAATACGACCGCCCGCCGCTTGCACTTCAAGAATTCGAACGGCACCCGTGCCACAACTCAGTATGCCCTCAGGCGTGAGCCTGCCCGCAACCAGCGGCGTTCCCGTGTCCGCCGCGGAATCAGTAGACGTCGCACCAGCGGCAATCACTTCACAGCGCCGCACCTGCATGGGAACACCATCAATCTCCACAGCGCATCCGGGCCACGGATTGAGGCCATTGATGCGCGCGCGCACGTGGAACGCATCCATGGATAAATCAACCCACGCATCAGCCTTGGAAAGTTTGCGAGCGCGCGTGGCGCGTGTTTCATCCTGAGCCCGCGCGTTGATATCGCCATGGCGCCACATATGCAGGACGCTGGCAACTACATCCGGGCCAAGTTCCGAAAGTGCATCATGCAATTCGCCGGATGTCTGCGATGGCCCGATTGCAAGCGGTTCTTCGGCGTACACCACGCCTGCATCCATACGTTCTGCAAGCGCAATGACACTCACGCCCGCCACTGGATCGCCTTCCATCAATGCACGTTGAATGGGCGCAGCGCCGCGCCACCGCGGCAATAGCGAGCCATGCAGGTTGATTGAGAAGACATCGGAAAGAAGTTCGGGCGACATCTTCTGCCCAAACGCAATCACCACAAACACGGCTCCAGGCTGCGCGCGACCGTCCCGCGCGGCGCGATCCACTGCAGCTGCCGCGGCGGTGCGAATGAGTTCTGAATCAACATGCGAATTACAATCTTCCGGACGAACCAGCGGCAAACCGTGCCCCAGCGCAAACTCACTCACGGGCGTTGGCGTGATTTGCTTGCCCCGCCCCGCCACGCGATCGGGCTGACTCACCACCAATGCCACGCGCCCTGCTTCAGCCAGCATGCGCAAGACTGGAAGTCCAAAGGCACCGGAGCCAAAGAACACCACATCGGGAAGCATGGCGGTGCCGTGTGATGATGGATTTCCCGGAGCAGAAGATCGCGATTGCATAAGAGTTAGTCAATCCGATCGACAGAAAGTTTCAGATCCTTCAACGCACGGCGAACACGCAGTCGGTCGATCGGACTCATCTTGTCAATGATCAAGATGCCTTCCAAGTGATCAAACTCATGTTGCCACACCCGGGCCGCAAAGTCGGAACTGGTCTCAGTGAATTCATTGCCGTCGATATCAAGTGCACGAATGGTCACTTGCGTGGGGCGGCGCACTGATCCACGGACGTTCGGAAGGCTCAGGCATCCCTCGTCCATTGATTCAAGCTCGCCTCCAAGATCAACCAGCACAGGATTGATGTACGCCTTGCGGGGCACACCGCGTTCGTGGGTTCCGGTCACAAAGATCCGCAGCGATTCGCCCACCTGCGGAGCGGCCAAACCGGCGCCCTCCTCGTCATCCATGACTCGGTACATGTCTTCCACGAGAGCGCGAATCGCTGCATCCACGAGATGCACTGGCTTCGCCTTGCGACGAAGCATGGGGTCCGGAAAGAGCACCACGGGGCGCTGCGGAAGATGTTCGTTCGGCAGTCGTTCAGCCATGCATTTCGATGCTACGCTACGCAATCCCCGCATAGGAGCAACACCGTGATCTTTGGATGGCGTAAAGGTGATTCCAGTAACTCCGAGAAGCCCTACGAACCGCAGCCCGACAAGGCGCGCAAGTTCTTTGAACACGCCCGCACAGTTGGGGGAACTGACCAGCTTGACTACTCCCTCAAACTCTGGGCCAACGGCCTGAAGTTTGACCCCGCCAACATGGTGGCTCATCAGGGGATGTATGAAGTGGCCTGCAAATTCCATGAACGCGCCTCACCAGCTGCCGGCAAGGACATCAAGGAAATCGAAGGTCCGGGACCGGTCGACAAGATGGTGGTTCAGGAATACACCTGGATGCGGGACCTCAACAATGTTTCCGCCGCCATGCGCTTCCTGGAAGCGGCTGGCAAGGCTGGGCAGGTTCCGGTTGGTCAGTGGCTCGCGCCCAAGGTGATCAACATGCTTCGCAACGCGATGCAGAAGAAGCCGCAGAAGAAGGTCTGGGTGCAAGCCATCGAACTGTTCTCCGAAGTGGAGGCCTGGAACGAAGCGTTTGCATCCGGTGAGGAAGCGCAGCGATTGGATCCATCCGATGGAGCGCTTGAACAGCGCATCCGTCAGTTGACTGCCGCGCGTGCCATTCAACAAGGCGGCTACCAACAGAACTTTGGTCAAGCAGGCGGCTTCCGCGCGCAGGTGCGCGACTCCGAGAAGCAGCGGCAACTGGAAGCATCAAACAGCATTTCCGGCGCTGGCGGCAGCGAAGAAATCGCTATGGACAAGGCGAAAAAAGACTTTGACGACAATCCCATGTCGCCTGAGGGAATCAATCGTTACGGATCCCTGCTGCGTAAGCGTGGGCAACCGGGCGATGAAGACCGCGCCATTGAAGTGTTCTTGGCTGGCTATACCCGGCTCCATGAATACCGCTTCAAGATGAATGCAGATGACCTGCGGATCGCAATAGTGCGGCGCAGTGAGCGCGTGGCGCGCGAGCAACTGGAGCAGGCGCCCGACAACTCACAACTGCAGATGACCCATGATGCGGCGCGTGCCAAGCTCTTGGAACTGGAAGGCGAGATCTTCCGCGAGCGCGTCCAGAAGTACCCAACCAACCGCGAGATGAAGTCTGACCTCGGTCGCATTGAGTATGAACTTGGCAATTACCAAGATGCCATGGCTGCATTCCAGCTTGCGAAGGATGATCCGAAGTTGAAGGTCAACAGCGCGTGGATGCTGGGGCGTTGCTTTGCGAAGGAAGGCTGGCATTCGGAAGCCACCAGCGAATACAAGGAAGCACTTGGCGCCATTGATGCCACCCACGCCGAGAAAGAGCTGGACATCAAGTACGACCTCATGCTCTCGCTGATTGAACTGGCGAAGTTGGAAAAATCCGGCGCCCATGCCAAGGAAGCTGCGGACATTTGCAGCGCGATCGTTCGCAAGAACATTGGCTACAAGGACGTTCGTATTCGACGCAAGGAAGTTGACGAACTGATTCGCACGCTCGGCTAACCCGCCCCATGCGCATGAACGCTCCTCGTACGCACTTGTTCGCCCGAATCATCGCCGCGGGGGTCGCGGTGGTGCTGCTATCCGGATGCGCGGAAACGCTCATGCCAACGCCGGTGGGGTTCGACAAGAGCGGCGGGGATCCGTTTCTGAATACCCCGCCTTCGAGGCAGAGCACCCAACTCAAGGTGTTGGTGGCAGCGGATCGCAAGCCCGCAGTCCATGACGCATCGCGCGGTGACCCAGCAAGCAAGTCAGGGGTGGATTTCTTTACCAATGAACGTGACGGTTCCATGCAGTTTGGACTCGCCACTGTCGAATTCACGGCCAAGGAACCGGGCTGGGACTACCTGGTCAAGCAATCACGAACCGAAGACCGCCGAAGTGATCCAACACTGAAGATGGTTGGCTATGAGCCGTTGGGGTCACTGTGGTTTGGAATGCCAGCACTTGACGAAACGCCACGCGATGCGGAAGAAGCCGCAATCACCACGATTGCAGAGGCCGTAAATGCCGAGCTGAGTGCGGCACGCTGCAAGGACATCTACATATTCATTCACGGGTTCAACACTTCGTTTGTGGACAATATGACGCTCGGTGCAGAGATGTTTCATTACCTCGGCCGTGATGGCGTCTTTATCAATTACGGGTGGCCATCACAAAACAGCGTCTTTGACTATTCCGCGGATAAGAGCACAGCGAGTTACTCAACTCGACCGTTTCGGCTATTTCTGACGCGCCTTGCCAAACGATCCAACGCGGAGCGTATTCACATTCTGGCACACAGCGCGGGTGCACCGATTGCGGTTGAAGCGCTTCGACAACTGCGATTGATGCACTTCAGTGAGTCGAACGAGGCAACGCGTAGTCGGTACAAAATCGGACGCCTGGTACTGGTGGCTCCAGACATGGACCTCGGTGACTTTGAAAATGCAGTCGCGGATGGAGCGACTGCTGTGCCAGAACGCACCACGATCTACATTAGTTCGCATGACAAGGCCCTTGATATCTCTGCATGGATGGGCGGCTTTGCCCGGCTCGGCCAACCGCTGAGCGTGTTGACGCCGAAGAACATCGCGTTCCTTGGCGCGCAGGAAGGCGTTGACATTGTTGATGTCTTCCTCGCTGAGCGGATGTTCGGAAGCTGGCTGGGGCACAGCTACTTTCATGATGATCCATGGGTGAGCACTGATGTCCTGCTAACGCTGAAGCACGGCCTGCTGCCGGACGCGCGGGGCTTGGTCCGCGATCCCGAGGAGAGCGTGTTTACATTCCCAGCGGACTATCCAGCCAAGGCCGCAGCCGCGGCGTTGCGCGTATGCCAGCCTGCGCCGGCTGTTGCGCCGGTCGTGGCGCCTGCCGTGGCGCCTGCCGTTACACCTGCCGTTGCCCCAGCCGCGAACTCGGCGGCCACCCCGCCCGCGGCGGAGAAATCCGCTGCTGACTTCAATCCAGAGGACCGGTGATTCGTTGACTCCCTTACGCGTTGCTGCCGTCATCCCCGCACGCTTTGCGAGCACCCGATTCCCGGGCAAGCCGCTGGCGGACCTCACGGGCAAGCCACTCATTCTGCACGTCCTTGATCGCGCCGCCGCATGCAAGACGGTGAGCCGAGTGATCGTTGCCACCGATGATGAGCGGATCCATGAAACCGTCTTACGCGCCGGGTTTGAATCACGGATGACGCGGGCTGATCATCCCAACGGTACGAGCCGTATTGCTGAAGTCGCCGAGACGCTTGACGAAGACTTGATCGTCAATATTCAAGGTGACGAGCCGCAGATTGAACCGGAGCTGGTTGATCGCACGGTCACCCTCTTGGCATCACGCCCGGATGTAAACATGGCCACCCTGGTCTCCCCCTTTGCCACGGGCGAGGATCCGGCGAACCCCAACATCGTCAAGTGCGTGTGCGCAGTGGATGGTCGAGCGCTCTACTTCAGCCGCAGCGTGATTCCGTTTAACCGAGACGGCGCCCCCGATGCAGCACAGCCACTCAAGCATGTTGGTCTGTACGTGTACCGCCGCTCGTTTCTGAGTACGTTTCTTGCCCTTTCACCCACGCCACTTGAGCGCACCGAGAGTCTTGAACAGCTGCGCGTCTTGGAGCACGGCCACACCATCCTGTGCGCGCACGGCGAAGCACACTTCACGGGCATCGACACCCCCGAGCAATACGCCGCCTTCGTACAGCGGTGCCGGGCGCGCCTCTAAATAGGTGCCGTTCACCACTGTCCCTATTTAAATAGATGCCGTTCATCCGCTACGCCCACGATCGGGTTACGCAGCAAGCTTCTTCACCCACTCCGCAGCTCGCTTGCGCCACGACGGATCGCGGTGATGCTCTGCGATCGCCCGCAAACGCTCCTTGGCAGCCTGGCACTTGAGTTCGGCCAAAGCACCGCCCGCGGCCATGGCAGTTCGCTCCTCTGCGTCGTCAAGCAATCCGATCAGGAACGTTTCCACCTTGGTGCGATCGTCGCCAGTCAAGCGCGCCGCCACATCGGCAAGCGCACTCACTGCTGCCGGCCGAACACGGTCGGGCAACCCAAGCGCGGTGCGCGACTCAATGCGCTCAACGTCCGAAGCGTCTCCAAACTTACCCAAGTATCGAAGCGCCGCCGCACTGATCGACTCGTTGTGGCTCGGCACCGCCAGCTGAGCGCGCACCGTGTCAACGGCGTCCTTGGCAGCATGCGCCGTCAGCACATCAATCGCCTGCACGCGCACGATGTAACTCGCCTCGCCCGCGCCACCATTGGGCGGCATCAATAGATTGCGGCACAACGGCACTGCATCAGCCGCGGGGACCTTCTCCAATGCCCCGATGACCGCCGCGCGCACCCGCACGTCCGCGATCGGCGAATTCGCCAACGCCAATACCGCCTCTTGTGATTCCTTACTGCCATACGCAGCCAACGCATTCACCGCATCAATTCGAAGCGTAAATCGCAGCGAATCATTACGCGCCGTCTCCAAGAGCGCCATCCGCGCATCGGGCGACTCCACCTTTGCCAGCGCCGCGAGCGCCTGTCGCTTTGCAGCATGGGTTGGACCCGATCGCAATGATCCCAACGTCCAGAGTTCTGGCTGCGTCACTTCAACGGTCTTCAACGCCTCAAGATATGGATCCACCCACACCGCTACCGGCGGCGCGTCCAACGTCTGCGACACCGTTCCCGTGCGGCCGGTCATCTCCATCGGAATCAAGACCTCACCCTTCTCAGTCTTCACCCACACCGGAATCGAAATCCGCATCGCGGGCGTGCGCGCATCAATCTGCTGGGTTTGCTCCGCGGTCACGGTCAACACGCGACTCGCTGCGTCGTAGACGCACTTCGCCTTGACTTGCGGTGAACCGGGGCGGAAGCACCACTGATCAAAGAACCACTCAAGCCCAAGCCCACTGGCCTCTTCCATGGCTCGCCGAAAGTCATAGGTCTCCGCATTACCAAGCGCATGACGCGCAAAGTATGACTGCACACCGGCAAAAAACACCTTGTCTCCAAGCATGCGCCGCAACATGTGCAGAATTGAGGCTCCCTTTGGATAGGGATTCGCAGGCCGACCAAATGTCTCGCCTGCATTCATGTACACGGGGCTGCACATGGCTTCCGGCGCTGTTGAAACATCGCCACGCGCCACGCCCGCATTGCCAAGCACGGAATCCCAATAGCCATCAGCACCGTCGCGTTCTTCCATCCAAAGGGTGCTGCCGTACGTTGCCCATCCCTCGTTCAGCCAAATGTGCGCCCAACTGCGGCAGGTGATCAAGTCCCCCGTCCACTGATGGCACAACTCATGACTGATGAGTCCGTCAAGATCCTGCTCGCTACGCGCCGTTGCATCCAACACCGCCGACGGCTGCATGGTGGTAGCGCTGGTGTTCTCCATTCCACCCGCGCCGAAATTGCGAACCACCAACTGGTCATAGCGCGCCCACGGATACTTCTGACCAAAGACGCGCTCAAACAACGCCACCATGCGGTCGGTGCGTGCATAGGTTGCCTTGGCATCATCGCCGCGTCCCTTGGGTGCCCACACAGTCATCGGCACACCGCTCAACGGGCTCAGCAACTCCGCGTGGTCAAAGTCACCAATGACCACGGAAACCAAGTACGGAACATGTGGCTTCTCCTGATTCCAATGCCACACTTCGCGGTCGCCACGAACCTCATGCTTCACCAATGCGCCGTTGGAACTTGCCTGAAATCCAGCAGGAACATCGATCACCAACTCGGTGGCCATGCGGACGTTCGGGAAGTCATGAATCGGGAACCAGTAATGATTGGTCTCGGTCTGCCCCTGCGTGTGCACCTCCGCGCCGCGCGCGGGCGCTACGCCCGGGATCTCTGGCGTGGGCGCACTGAACGTCAACCCATCCATGGGCCGATCGCAGGAATACGCAATCACCACGGTGCTCGCCGCCGTCTGACCACCGCCCGCCGCTGGCACCAATGGCTGCGCAAATCGAATCGAAAGCGCCTGACCATCATTGGAGAATTCAGCGTCACGACCATCAACCGTGACTGAAGTCACCTTCATTCCCGCAGCGTCAAGCCGAAGCACTTGCACTGGCATACCGATCGGCGCAATCGTTAACGTCTCCGTCCCCGTGAAGCGCCCACTGGTCATGTCTTCAAAACGAAGCGCCAATTTCATGCGTTGAAACTGCACCTGCGGATCGGGTGGAAAGTTCCGATGGTCACGTCCGTTCGCTGCATCAAAGGCGCCGCCCTTGCCATCGCCAGGGCCCGCCGTGGGACGCTCGCGCTCCGCGCGCTCCATGCGATGCGCCCAGCAGCCACACTCCTCCTCCACCGTGACACTCAATGCCCAACTGACGGGCACCGCTGTGAGGAAAGGAAGCGCCAGTGCAAGAGGCAGAACGCGGGCAATGATGGGGTGGTCCATAGGAATAACCCTACCGGGTCAACGGGCGCGCGTTCCAAAGTTCCAGGCAGTTTCGACCCGCTGAGGCGCTACCGCGCCATCCATGCCGCGCCCAAGCACCTGCACCGCCACAGCACGGCTCCTCCACAGGGTTTCCCTGACGGACTGGCACCCGGAAGAAACGGCTCCATTTCAGCCCACAATTGCGGATTGAATCCAACCCCACCGCCGTGCTACCGTATGCCATGCCCAAGGACGGATACGGCGCGCAATCTCGTCAATATCAACCGAATCCCGACCCCGCGTCGGCTGGATTTCTTTCTCAATTCGGCGCTTCCGACGAATCGAGCGAGGGCTTCAGCCCCACGCCGCGCGGATACCAGCCCGGGCGCACCAAGTACGTAGTTGTCATCGGTACGGTAATGAGCGGACTCGGCAAGGGCATCTTCTCAAGTTCCCTCGCCAAGCTTCTGAAGGACAAAGGACTGACGGTCGCCCCCATCAAGATGGAGGGTTACCTGAACATCGATAGCGGCACGCTGAACCCCTATCGCCACGGCGAAGTGTTCGTGCTTGAAGACGGTCTTGAAACCGACATGGATCTGGGCACCTATGAGCGCGTCCTGAATCAGAACCTTGGGCGCCTGAACTTCGTCACTGCCGGCCAGATCTACACCGAAATTCTTGAACGCGAACGCCGTGGCGGATACCTCGGCCGCGATGTGCAAATGATTCCGCACGTCACCGGCGCCGTCAAGATGCGACTGCGACAACTGGCCATGACTGGCAACGCGGGCAAGCCCTGCGATGTGGTCTTTGTTGAAGTGGGCGGCACCGCGGGCGACTACGAGAACGGCTTCTACATTGAAGCGCTGCGCGAGCTGGCCTTTGAAGAAGGATCAGAAAACTGCTGTTTTGTAGCACTTACCTACATCTTGGAACCATCCATCTTGGGCGAACAAAAGTCCAAGGCGGCACAACTTGGCATCAAGCGACTGATGGAAGCGGGCGTGCAGCCGCAGCTCATCGCGTGTCGCGCCAAGAACCCGGTCACCGAAAAGGTGATGCAGAAGATCGCCATGTTCTCCAACGTGCCGCTGCCGCGCATCTTCTCCATGCACGATCGCGCCAGCATCTACACCATCCCGGACGCCATGCGCGACGGTGGGCTCGACCGCGAGATTCTTTCGCTCCTCAAACTGCACGAGCGCGTCAACGCCAAGCAAGAGGATCGCGAACGCGTCACTTGGAGTGCATTCACAAAGCGACTCAACGCGCCACGCGCCCACAAGGTACGCATTGGCGTCTTGGGCAAGTACGCCAGCCTGCGCGATGCATACGCGTCCATCGACAAGGCCATTGAGCATTGCGGCACTGCGCTTGGTACGGAAATTGAAATTGAATGGCTCGACACCAGCGACGTGGCAACCCTGGCCGCTGCCAAGCAGATCGTCAGCAAGTTTGACGGCGTGATTGTGCCCGGCGGTTTCGGAATGCGTGGCGTTGAGGGCAAGGTTCGCTGTGTGGAAGCCGCGCGTGTCGACCGCGTGCCGTTCTTAGGCATTTGCCTCGGTTTCCAAGTAGCAGTCATCGAATACGCGCGCGACGTCCTCGGTTGGACCGACGCGCACAGCACTGAATTTGACCCGGCTACCACGCACCCCGTCATCAGCGAACTGGCCGATCAGAAGAAGATTGAAGGCATCATGGGCGGCACCATGCGCCTTGGTGGTCAAGATGTGCAGATCGAACGCGGCACCTTGGCACACTTGGTCTTTGGAGGTCGCGACGTGGTGCGCGAACGCTTCCGTCATCGCTATGAGGTTGACCCCAAGCACGTGGCGGCTCTCACTGCTGGCGGCCTGATCTTCAGCGGTCGTCACACCAAGCATCCAATCATGCAGGTGCTGGAACTACCGATCTCGGTGCACCCGTACTTCATCGGCGCGCAGTTCCACCCGGAACTCACCAGCCGTCCGTTGGAGCCGCAGCCGATGTTCATGGGTCTGATTGCCGCAGCCATCGCGCGCCGCGAGCCTGACTTTGCACAGACCGAGCTCGGCAAGCGTTGGGTTCGTACCGCTAACGGAACGAACGCTGCAGTCACTGCGTAAGAACGCGCTGCGATTCAGTTGAAAGAACAACCCCTTCCTCGAGGAAGGGGTTTTTGTTGCATGCAATGTGTTCGTCGCGCGGTGCGACCGTGCCCCGCTTACTCCGGAGTAGCAATCACCCGCACTTGGTAGATGGTGCCAACACGTTCGGTCTCCATGCTCATGCCTTCTGGGAGTGTTGGTAGCAGCACGCGACGGAAGTCACCAACCAGTCCGCCAGAGAGGATCACGGTCCATTCATCACCAATGCTCGGCTTGTAGTCATCAAAGGCAACCCGAAGTGTGCCATCAAGGAAGCCTTCGCCAAAGAGCACCAACATCGAGGCGTCATCAACCGACGCCGGATCGCGCAGCTTGACCACCATGGCGTCATGGTGATTCATCACAAACGGACCGTTCTCGATCTTCACTCCATCAATGAGCCAGGTGTGATCCGCGGACGTTTCATCGTCAGCAGACGCTTCCATTTCGTCCGGCGTATCGGAGCCCGTACTCACGCGACCACTTGAGTCCACCGAACCCCCCGCATCAGCCCCGCCGCCGCCGGCAAGCATCAGGCGGAACGATGCCGCTCGCGTGCCGGTATCAGTTGGGCTTGAACCCGTGGTCACCAACGTGCAGATGGCCTGCACGCGGTAGGTGTAGGTGGTACCAGCCACTGCTGACGTGTCGTTGTAACTGTTGGTGACGGTCGGGAACGTCACTTGACCTGCTCCGCCAGTGCGAGTGAGCAGGTAGCTGGTAGCGCCTGAGACTGCGGTCCAACTCACCGAGATCTTGTCGGTGAGTGTGTCGGACGCAATCAGAGTGGCAGGAGCCACCAGCATGCGCCAACCCGTGTCAGTGATCGCCGGCGTTGTTCCCAACGCCACCACTGCTCGCACTGAGTAGGTGTACAGAATGCCGGGAGTGCCTCCCTGATCAGTGACCGTCTTGGTTGTCTTGCTGACCGAGCCAAGCAGAACCGCCGTTCCGCCCGGAGGCGTGCGCCACACTTGGTAGGCAGACACCTTGCTCGACTTTGGCGCAAGCACCCACGTCAACTGCACGCCGGTACTCAGCGTCCCATCGGTGGCAGTCAGGCCAGACGCCCCCGCGGGAGCTTTCCATCCGGAATTCACCAATCCACCGGTGGTCGCTGAAGCCAATCGAACCGTGTAGTTATAAAGTTTCGTTGCCTTCGGAACTGCCGTATCGATGTACGTCCGAATGGCAGCACCAACGGTGGCGATCACCACGGGCTTCTTGGACCCCTCACCACGAAGAATGGTGTAGCCCGTTGATCCTCCATCAACGGCGGTCCACGTCACGGTGACGCCGCTGGTGGACGTGCCATCCGTCGCGGTCAACGAAAGCGGCGTGGCGTTGGCAGCGATCATACCGAGCGTCGCAGTGCTTGCAGCGCTTGGGCCCGGAGTACACACCGATTGCACCGCGTAGAAGTATTGAACACCGGGTGTCGCAGTGGTATCGCTGTAGGTTAAGTCCCCCGTCACCGTCGCAAGCGTCGTGACAACGCCATTGAGCGAGCGAAGGACCTTGTAACCAATGGCGTCGTCCACGGCACTCCACGTCACCGTGACCGCCGTCAGGCTGGTGCCAAAGCTGGCGGTAACGGTGGCAGGCGGAATGGAAACGCTGGAAATCTTGCCCAGTGCACCGACACTCAGCGCACTCTCCCCAAGCGAGCACGTAGCGCGCACGAAATACTCATAGGCAAGGCCCGGCGTCGCGGTGGTGTCGGAGTACGTCTGTACATCGCCAAGGGTGGCAAGTTGCAGAACTTCCGCTCCACGAACCCGCACCACTTTGTATCCGGTGGCGCCACTCACGGCACCCCACGTCACCGTCACTGCGGAGAGACTGGTTGCGTACGTCGCCGCCACACTGGTTGGCGTGGCAAGCATCCGCCAACCCGTAGCAGTGGCTGATCCAGAGGAGAGCACTCCGCCGGCGGATTCCGATTGCACCCGGTAGGTGCGCTCAACGCCCGCAGCGGCCGCGGTATCGATGTACTGGGCGACGTAGGCGTACCCAACGTCCGTCTCAACGGTGCCTGTCATCAGCGTAATTTTGTAACGCACGGCGTGATCAACGGTTGGCCACACCAACGCAACGCCGTCGGTGCGTGTGCCTTGCGTCGCGTTCAATGAGGTTGGCGCTGCAACCGTCTCGCACGCATCTGGGATGCCATCAACATTGACGTCGTATTGTCCAAAGACCGTGGTCCACATCGCCAATTCGCACGCATCTGGTGTGGCGTCTGCATCGCAGTCGGGCTGAACATGCCAGCCAATCTTGACATATCCGGGGGTCACATTAAGCGCATACGAATACTGCGGTGCTCCAATAGCAAACTGATCATGACCGAGCGCCACGCCCTGTCCAAATCGGGTGAGTGAGCCACCCGCTCCAGAGATCGTTGAGAGATAGTCCCAGCCTGCTGGCAACAATACATACTGGTCGACCGTCGCAGCGATCGGATTCCCGATCAGTGCACTTCCCTCATGAATGGCCATGGTGTTGGTCAAGACAACATCCGTGGGCGGATCGCCGCCGAATGCTTGCGTTGCATTTGCTGTGGTGACGGATCGATACACGGGAATCCCGGCGACGGCTTCATATTCCCACACTGCATCGGAGGTTCCGATGCGCTGTTCACGCACGAAAATCGACGTTCCCGCGCCAGCCGAATTCTGACTTCCTGCGGCCAAGTCTGTTCCAAAGGTGCCGGTTCCGCCTGGGCTCTTGATGTGCGCCGTGCCGTTCCAAGCGCCAGCGCCGTCGCGCTTGTACGCGTACAGCGAACCTTCCTTGCCACCATCACTGGAAAGGATTTCCCACGGAGCGGTGATCAGTAGGTGCGAGTTCACCAACGCCACGCTCCATCCGAAGTACTTGTCCTGCGTGGCAGTCGCCTGTTCAGGATCGAACTGGCGAAGCAATGAGTAGGTTCCCGCGGGATCACGCCCGTAAAGGAACACCACGCCGCGCGCATAGCCCGCTGAATTGATTGCCCCGGGTGCGCCGACAGCAAGGAACCCATCGCCCAAGGCGACACTCATACCGAAGCATCCGTTGGGAAGCCCAACCGGCGAGACGATCGTCTGCAGCGCGGTCCAGATGCCAGCCGTCGAGCGCGTGTACAAGACCACGGCGCCTTGATTCGAGTTATGGAACGGAGCACCGACCACCGCGACTGCGTTGTCGGTGGCGATTTCACTGCCGAAGCCGCTCGAGGACAGGAGCGTATTCGGGCGAGCTAACTGACCAACGAGGGCATAGGCACCTAGATCGCCACGGCGATAAACAAACGTCGTTGCCACCCCGGCCCCGGGAGCCCCAACAATGACATCGGTTCCCGCCACGCACACGGCGGCCCCAACCAGCGCGCCGTTGGTGTTCGCCACAATGCTCGGCGTGCCCACAAACGCCCCAACGCACGAACTCCCCGCTCTTGCCCGCTCCCCGCCAGCGCCGAGCGCTACGAAGACGGAAAGTGCAACCAGCGATGGCAACCGAAAAAGGTACTGAAACATGTGTTGTGGGCTCAGGTATGGGCGGCTTCCCGAATGGAAGCCTTTCGGCTAGTATCTTCGATCCGCTCGGCAGGCGAGCGGGGTTTCAGGATACGGGAGATATTCCGTTTCAAGAAGCCAGTTTCTGACAGTTCTCAGCATGCCGATGTAGCTCAGGTGGTTAGAGCGAGGGATTCATAAACCCTAGGTCGGCGGTTCGACTCCGCCCATCGGCACTCCAGCGCCCGTGCACACCATTCCAGACCCAGATTCGCCGCAAACGACCATCGAGCGGATCACCCTGCTGTACGCCATGGAGGCGGAAGGCATGCCCCTCGTGGAGCGGCTAAAGCTCACCGAGCAGCCAGCGGTGGATCCCAATTTGACGCAGCGGCACTTTGCGGGCACGGTTGGCACCGTTTCCATCGATCTCCTCATGAATGGCGTCGACCCGCGCTGTGGCACTGATCGCATTGGAACAGACGCTGCCACGCTCGCCGGGTTCATTGCAATTCGAAAGTTTGCGCCGGATCTTGTGATCAATGCCGGCACGTGCGGCGGCTTTCAGGCGCGCGGCGGATGCGTTGGCGACATCTACGTTTCTGAGGGCGACTGCCTGTTTCATGATCGCCACATCGCACTCCCGGGCTTTGCACTGCAGGCGCGGGGGCAATGGCCCGTGACGCCTGCCAAGCACCTTGCGGCGGCCATGGGCGCCAAGTCCGGCATTGTGAGTACTGGCAACAGTTTGGACACCACACCGGAGGAACTCGCGTTCTTTGCTCACTATCGCGTTGCCGCAAAGGACATGGAAGCATGCGCGATTGCCCAAGTCTGCGGGCAATGCGGCGTTCCGTTCGTTGCGGTGAAGGCTGTCACTGATCTGGTGGATCATCCAGAGCCAGCATCCGAAGCGGTCCTCAGGAACCTCCGAACAGCCAGCGCGCTGCTGAGCGAATCCATGGAACGCGGAATCCGCTGGCTTGGCGCACATCCGCGCCGCGCTGCGGATTTGTAGAGCGCAAAGCAAAACGCCCCAGGCAGGAGTTGAACCTGCGACCTCAGCTTTAGGAAAGCCGTGCTCTATCCAACTGAGCTACTGGAGCAAGATGTACTGCGTGTCCTTCGGTGAACCGGCCCATCCGCACGCATCCGCACCCATGTGCCGCACGCCGTGCGTCGGTCAGTGTTCAGTGCCCGCCGCTGGTGCCGTCTGGCTTCTGACGAGCGCCCGCGAAATACACGAGCGCCCAGATGGCAAGGAAGGCGACCCAAGCAGCGTTTGCAAAGAGGACTGGCCACATAAGTGGGCAGAGTATACCCCGCAGTTGCTATGACCGCCATCATTGATAGCACTGCCACGCCCGCCCGCCCACCATCGCCCCGCTTCCACATTGTGCTGTACCAGCCGCAAATCCCCAACAATACGGGGAACATCGGACGCACCTGTATGGCCACTGGATGCCGGCTCCATGTGGTGCACCCGATCGGCTTTGATATGGACGAGAAAGCATGCCGCCGCGCGGGGCTTGACTACTGGGACCTGGTCGACTGCGTGGAGCATGCCTCGTGGGAGGAATTCCTAGCCAAGGAGCGCCCGCCGCGGCTCTGGCTGTACAGCACCAAGTCCCACCGCCCGCACTGGGACGCCTCGTTCAATGAGGGGGATTACCTGCTCTTTGGGCAAGAGACCGGCGGCGTCCCCGCGGCGGTGCATGAATGGGTGGACGCCACCTACGGAGCGGGCCATCAACTGACGCTCCCGATGCGTGCCGATCCACGGGCTCGCAGCCTGAACTTGGCCACCGTGGTGGCGTGCGGCATCTATGAGGGGCTCCGGCAAACGGGTGGAATGGTTCGCTGACGATCCGGAAATCGCGACTTTCGGGTCGCTCATGCTCCGGTGATCAGCGCATCAATTCATCATCTGCGTCCGTATACTTCTTCGAAAGACCACCTATGCGAACCACCACCACCACCATTCGTTCGGCGTCAGGCCGTCCAGTCCGCCGCACCGCCGCCACCCTTCGAGGCTTCACGTTGGTTGAACTCTTGGTGGTGATCGGCATCATCGGACTGCTGGTTGGCCTGCTACTTCCCGCGCTCGGCAAGGTGATTCAGCGCTCCAAGTCCACGGCCACCATGGGAACGGCGCAGGAGTTTGCAAAGGCCTGCGACGCGTACTTCCAAGAGATTGGCGAGTATCCAGCCGCAGTTCCGGATGAAGCCCTGTACGCCGGACTGAATGGCGACAGTGACCTACCGCAAATCACCGCGGCTGAGAATGCGCTGCTTGCGCTCATGGGCGGCTACCGCATTTCTACGGATTCTGACTACAACACGTTCGGCGGCACCGAACTCACTTTTAGCGGCGTCACTCCTGCGTTCAAGATTCGTATCGATGCCAACAAGATGGGCGAAGGACCGTTTAAGAACGGCAAGAAGTATGACGCCTTCTATTCGCCCAAGGGTCGTGAATTCAGTAAGGCTGCCGGGCAGCTCGGCGCGGGCGGTCAACCGGAAGCATCGGGCACTGGTCTGGTACCAGACTTGATCGACGCATGGGGCGCCCCGATGATCTTCATCAAGCAACAGCGCGGCATTGGTCCACTGGTGAAGAACGGCAGTAACCCCGGTCAGTTTGAACGTTCGGGCATGCTGGCCTACACCGGCACCACGCAACTTGGTGATACCAGCACTGATCAGACTGACACCTTGAAGGGCAGCGTGCTCAACACCGCCTCGGCGGGCAGCGAGTCTGGCGCAGGCGCACGCGACCTGACCATGGGGCAACTCATTCGTCACGCGGGAATCAATGCGCAATCCGCGTCGGGATCCGCCTCGGTCGCTGATAAGGACAAGGTTCGTTCCGGTACTGCGCGCGGTAAGTATTTCATCATCAGCGCTGGGAGCGACGGAATCTTCTTCTCGCGTGCGCAGGCCACCACCTCCACCGGGGCGCCGATGACGGACATTGTGAGTACCAGCATGAACCCAGCTGGACCGCAGGTGATTGAGCGCTATGACGACGTGATTGTTGCTGGTGGAAGTTAATGCTCAAACACCGTGAGCCGACGGCACGACACGGATTAAACGCTCTGAGAAACAACACAGCGCGCGTGCCACCCGAAGGTCGCACGCGCGCTCCTGACCATTGAGGCCCCAAATTCCCCGCGCCCCGCAGCGCGTTGAAAGTTCTTACTTGCCTGACGGCTTACCGTCGCCCTTGCGGGCCGGGTCGTCAGGCGTCTTGTCAAAGTTGAATGGTCGACCATCCGGGCGTTTGCCGGGCGTTTCGCCACCAGGGAGCATCGGATCCGGCTGCATGGGATCGGTCATACCGTCCTTGCCACCTTTGCCTGACTTGCCGTCCTTGCGATCCTCTTTGCGCTGCTCGGCTTCCGTCTTGATGGCGTCGTAACTGGTCTTGAATGCAGCCTGCTGCTCCGGGGTGAGGAGTGTCCAAATCTTCTGCTGCACAACTTCCACCTTCGGTGCCGAGTCTTTGAGTTTTTGTATCTCCTGCATCACGGCCGGATCGGGCTTCTTCTTGGCGCCGTCGGCGGATTGGTTTCGCTCCTTCGCCTGTTGTTCGAAGGCCTTGATCTTGTCGCCATTGGCGTCGCGGAACGCTTTCATCTGCGTTTCAAAATCGCTGCGCAGCGCGCGCACTTGCTCCTGAACTTCGGGCGAGAGCGTTGGCATCACCTGTTCAAATGCGCGGCGCCAGAGTTCCATGTTGCGCCGCTCGGCGGCCATGCCAACAAACGGGCGTTCTTTGTTGTTGTTGCCCTTGGGACCACCCTTCTCTCCAAATCCCTGCTGACCGGTGCCGGCATCCTTGGCAACGGGCGGACCGCTCAGCGGTGATGCCGGATCAGCGGCGGGCGACGCGGCAGGCGGCGCAGCGGGGGGTGCGGGCGGCGCAGGCGGCGCGGGCGGTGCCGCGATGACGGATGCCGCCAGGAAAGTGGTACTAGCAATGAAGGCCGCGATGACTGTCGTTCGTGATGCGTTCATGGGCGATGGGTCCTGTGAAAGGCGGGCGCGTACTTGCACCGCTGGGTGTGAAACGCGCGCCGTTGCCGGCTCATTGCAGATTTCGGCGAATGATGTTGGTGCCCGGCAGCAATTCCATGCAGAACCCCGCCCAATAGCCTGTCCGGGATACGATTGCCGGACTATGGCACTCACGTCAAAGCATCTCCATGACGCCCTCCGCACGGTCCAGGACCCCGACCTTGGCAAGGACCTTGTCACCCTGGGCATGGTCAAGGACGTGCTGCAAACGGGGAATGATGTCAAGCTCATCATTGAGCTCACCACCCCCGCGTGCCCCATGAAGGACAAGATCCGCGGCGATATCGACGAGGCCGTACGTGCGAAATCAATTGAAATCGGCGAGCCGCTCGGCAAGCTGGAGATTGAGTTCACCGCCGATGTTCGCAAGGCGAATGACCGAACCCGTGAGGGTGGCAATCCCCTGCCGCTGGTGAAGCACATCATTGCGGTGGGTGCTGGCAAGGGTGGAGTTGGCAAGAGCACCGTGAGTGCGAATCTCGCGGTTGGGCTTGCACGATTCGGCGCCAAGGTTGGTCTGCTTGACGGCGACATCTACGGCCCGAGCGTTCCAACCATGCTTGGCCTGGAAGATGTTCCAACTGCAGCGCGCGGCAACATGCTGATGCCCTTTGAGGTGCATGGCATCAAGACCATGACGCTCGGCAAATTGGTGGACGCTGACAAGGCGCTCATCTGGCGTGGACCGATGGCGCACGGCGCGTTCAAACAATTGGCGCTGCAGACTGAATGGGGCGCGCTCGATTACTTAATCATTGATCTTCCGCCGGGAACTGGCGATGTGCCGTTGACCATGAGCCAGCTGTTGCCGCTCACTGGCGCGGTGGTGGTGTGCACGCCGCAGCGCGTGGCGCAAGATGACGCTCGACGCGCGGTGCGGATGTTCCAGCAGCTGGGAATTCCGATCTTGGGCGTGGTGGAGAACATGAGTTACTTCGTCGGCGATGACGGCAAGGAGTACGACATCTTTGGCCGCGGCGGCGCAGAGGTCATGGCGCAGACCATGGGACTGCCCTACCTCGGCGGTATGCCAATCCACATGAAATTGCGCGCCAATTGCGATGCCGGCAACCCGCTTGCCAACTGGGACACACCAGCGCTTGGCCGCGATATTGATGCATTGTGCCAGCGATTGGCGTCACAAATCAGCATTCAATCGCACGGCGGACTGATTCAACCGACGCTCAGCGTGCGCTGACACCGTATCCAAGAACGGATTCAGTCGGTCCAAGCAGTGAAGAGCTCGGTGCTGAAGTAGCGCTCCATGCGGTCGCACAGAATGGTGACGACGCGCACGTCTTCCGGCAGCAGTGCCGCAGCTTGAATCGCAGCCGCGACATTCAATCCGCTACTTGGACCAACTGGAAATCCTCGGCGAATCAATGCGCGCGCGGTATCCATAGCGACATCATCCGAGACCTCTAGTTCGCATAGGTCCGCAATATCTTCCGGCTGATAGATCCGGCTCATACCATCAAGCACACCAGGAATACGCGCAGAGAATGAGCACTGTTCGGCGGAACCAAAGCACTCCCCGGACATGGCATGCGTGCCTGACGCGATCGGACGAACTGCAAATGGCTTAACTTGGAATCCGCGTTCGCGCAGACCGTGACACATGCCAACCATCGTGCCGCCAGTACCGATACCAGAGGTGAATGCAATCGTCCGGGATGCTGCAACGTCTTGCGCAAGCGAGTGTGCAATCTCTGCAGCTGTTCCCAAGCGATGCGCCTCGGCATTGTCAGGATTCTCAAACTGTCGCGGCAGGAAGACCTTCGTCGAGGCCGCCAATGCGGAACACGCAGCCGCCGCCCCATGCATTCCATCAGCTTTGGCGGTAAATCGCACCTCACCGCCGAAGCCTTGAATCATCAGTACGCGCTCGCGGCTCACACCCTCAGGCATGATGGCAATGAACTTCAAACCCAAGCGCGCGCACACCATGGCCATAGCGATACTTGTAGAACCGCTGCTCACTTCTGCAACCAAGTCACCACGCGATACCACGCCCTCGGCCAATGCCTTATTCAGGATGTACGCCGCAATACGGTCCTTCGTACTACCAGACGGATTCATGAACTCGCACTTACACCACACGGTTGGGCCATCAGCTTCAAGGCGGATCGGTACAAGCGGTGTAGACGCCAACTCAAAGCCCGCGACAAGCATGTGAGGCTCCTGAAATTTCAACGATATTCCTTGCGCAACTTCCGGAGCGCCTCGCCGAAGGCATCAAGGTGCTGCTTCTCATGCGCAGCGCTCACTTGGCAGCGCAAGCGCGCGTGACCTTCGGGGACGACCGGGAATCCGAAGCCGATCACGAATACGCCAAGCTCCAGCAGGCGCTTACTCATGGCGATGGCCTTCGCGGTGTCATGCACAATGATGGGGCAGATAGCGGTCGGGCTCTCCAGGACTTTGAAACCAGCTTCTCGGATCATGGTGCGCGCGTAGGCCACGTTGTCGCGCAACTTCTGCACGCGCTGTGGCTCGCGCATCAGAACTTCAATGGCCTTCTGCGCGCTGCATGCCACCGTTGCTGGCAACGCGTTGGAGAAGAGCGTTGGTCGACCGCGCTGAATCAACAGGTCGATCGCCTTGCGTGAACCCACCACGTAGCCACCCGCCGCGCCACCGAGCGACTTGCCAAGCGTGCCAGTGAAGTAGTCCACCTTGGTGGCGTCCATACCCCAGTGCTCGTGCGTTCCGCGGCCAGTCAGGCCCATCACGCCAGTGCCGTGACTGTCGTCAACAACAAGAAGCGCGCCGAATTCGTCACACACTGCGCGCAAACC
>CALQCP020000008.1 GCA_943329105.2 Chitinophaga pinensis
CCAATTCCGCCGAAATCAAGTTCCAGGCCGGGTAACAGTGCGGTGTAGGTGTGCGTGGCGGCATCAAATCGCACGTGCTGCCAACCGCAGCGGGCGCGCAGTACTTGTAGTTCCGTGGCGTCCGGAGTACGCCCATCGCTTCGTGCCGCACGCCATTGCTTGGTGAGTGCGCCGACGGTTGGATCAAATGCACCGCCAGTCATGCGTGCGTAGTTGAGCGACATGCTCAGGGCGTTCGCTAGATCTGCTCCAACTATCGTCTGCACGCCCGCTGCCGACGGAAGTTGGCGAGTTTCGCTTGCAGGCATCCAGTCGCTGAGGGCCTCTTCGATCCGCGCGAGGCGTTCGAACACCGCGCGGGCGGATTGGTTGGCTGCTTCTTCGTGCGGTGCATAGAACACTACGCGGCAGGGCGCTCCCATCACAACGCGCGAGAACTCAAACTTTTGTGTGTCGACTTCGCTCTGTGTTGTCACGGGTCCGTTGGATTGGCATGCGCTCAGCACGCCAATGCCCAGACACGAAACCAGCAAGTGCATAACGATCGCGACTGATTTCATTGCCACTGCTTCTGCATCATCACGATATTTCTTGCTGGAATATGGCATATCCACTCCAGATCTTGGGCGATTGATCGAAAGGTCGCCTCGCGATAGAAGGTGACATGGGTGGGGTCGCGCCGATAGTGCCAATTTGCAAATTGCTCATCATCAGTCTGAAAGTTCGTCATGATCGCCAATGTTCCACCTGGCCGCAGCAATCGATCAAGTTGCTGAAACTCGGCGCGCGGGTAATGAAAGTGCTCCACGACTTCAGTGCAGGTAATGAAGTCATAGTCGCGCTCCAGCGGATCGGTATCCGGAAAGAAGATCGGGTCATAGATCTGCATGGTGTGCCCAGCGTCGCCCAAGATGTGCGCGAGCGCTGGACCTGGTCCGCAGCCGTAATCAAGGCCCTCTTGCGCGGCGGGCAGTCGCTTCAGCAGTGGATCGGAAACGCGCTGCAGGAACGCACGGTATGCCTTGTCGTTCGGATCATTGTTGTGCTGCGCGTAGCGCGCCTGTTCATCAGTACGGGTCGGCAGGTGCGCGTCTGCCAGCAACGTCGCTTGGCACGTTCCGCAGCGCCAGTAGGTCAGCGTGTCAATCACGGCAAGCGTGCGCAGCGTGCGGCGTCCACACACCCGACATCCATGTGCCGGTGCCGCAGGGAGCGGCACCTCAACGGGTGCAAGTACTGGTCGGGGTTTGGGAGTTCGATGTTCAGGCATGTGGTGGATTGTGTCATGACGCGAGCGGACCGGTAGCGTGGTAATTTGCCATCCTTGACTCCCACGGCACACATCCTCGGCGCCGGCGGCATTGGTATCGCCGCGGCTGCTTGCCTGGTTCGTGCCGGTTGGTCGGTGACCATGATTGACGCAAACGCCGCCAAAGTTGCTGCTGGGCGCGCTGCGGGCATGGTTCTTGATGATCAGCCCCCTATGCGGGTGGACTTTGTGAACTTTGACTCCTGGAGCCCGCCCACGGGCGCCACCGTTCTCCTGTGCACCAAGACCTTTGATAATGCTGCCGTTCTGGCGCGTCTGCCCGATGGGCAAGCCCTGGTTCCCATTCAGAATGGCTGTGAACCCGCCCTCGAGCGTCGCGGTCATCCGAGTGAAGCGATTGCCTCATTTGTTTCTGCGTGCCCGGCGGATCGTCCGGTGGCGCGCATCACTCGGGCCGGTTCATTACACATCGGGGCGCGCCGCTCGGTCAGCGCTGAGGAGGCAGGGCGTATCGCTGAATTGGCTGCCGCGTTCCGCGCTGGCAAGCTATTCGCAGTGGAACAGGTGGACGACGTTCGCCCGTTTAAGGCAACCAAGCTGATGTACAACGCGGCCATCTCGCCGCTTGCAGCAAGCGCTGGCGTGGACAACGCCGGGCTACTCACCGACCCGCTGGCGCAACGACTGTTCTTTGCGTTGCTGCGCGAAAACTACAACATCCTCCACGGCATTGGTCAGCGACTTGAGAAGATCGGTCCGTTTCATCCAACGACGGTGATGCGGATTCTGTCCACGCCGTTTCTTCCCGGAATCATGGGTGTGTTCTTTCGGCCGTCGCTACGTGGAACGTATTGCTCAATGAGCCCCGACATGGGAAACGGTCGTACCGAAGTCGATGCGTACAACGGTCACTTGGTACGCCTAGCTGGCAATCACCCATGCCCAATCAATCGCGCTGTGATCACCATGGTGGAACGCATCTCTGCGCAACGTCAGGCGCCATCGCCGGCGCACCTGCAGCAGATGGCGGCTTCGCTTTCGAGCGGAGTTTTTCGATGAATGTTGTCACTGGTGCAGCCGGATTCATTGGATCCCACCTCGTTGATCGATTGCTTCAGGCAGGCGAAGCGGTGCGCGTGGTGGAGCATCCGGCGGCCTCTGTGGAACATCTTCCACTCAAGCATGTGGAACTGGTGCGCGCCGATATTCGTGATGCCGCTGCGATGCAGGAAGTCATGCGCAGATGCACGCGCGTCTATCACCTTGCCGCGGACCCAAATCTCTGGCGCCGTGATCGCCGCGAGTTTGATGCCGTCAACCATGTCGGTGCGCTGAATGTCATGCGCGCCGCTCTGGATGGCGGCGCGAGCCGGGTGTTGTACGTGAGTACCGAGAGCATTCTGACATCGGGTGTGCCCGGATCGAAGCACCCGTCGATTGAGTCGGCGCGATTCCGCGAGGAAGACATGATCGGTCCGTACTGCCTCAGTAAATTCCGCGCAGAGCGCGCGGCGTTTCAGCTTGCGGAGGCGGGCAGTCCCGTGATCGTCTGTAGCCCAACGCTGCCGATTGGACCAGGGGACCGCAACCAGACCCCGCCCACACGACTGGCCGTTGCGTTCTGTCGCGGCAAGATTCCCGCCTACCTGGACTGCAGTGTGAATCTGATTGACGCGCGCGATGTTGCCGACGGCCTGGTGCGCGCGATGGACCGTGGTCGGCCAGGAGTGCGTTACATGCTCGGTGCGCACAACACGCGGCTCGTGCACTGGCTGGGTGTCCTGGCGGGCATTGTTGGCCGCCCCGCACCACGTTATTCAGTGCCGTACCCGTTGGCCCTCGCGGTCGGTTGGTGCAGCGAGCGATGGGCGGACGCCGTTTCGCACCGCATTCCGATGGCCACGGTCACCGGCGTTCGGCTCACGCGGCGCACCATGCACTTTGACCACTCCGCCAGCCTCAACGAGCTGGGCTTGGCGCCACGATCAGTGGAGGACGGCACCCGTGACGCCGTGGCGTGGTATCGCCAGCAGCGATGGATCTAAGGCAACTCCTGCCGGGCAATGAGTGGCCCGCGTGAGTGGGGGTCATCACTCAAACGTCACTTCAAGCAGACTGACATCGTCCTCAAAGTCAGTGCGCTTGCCGATGAGTCGACTGCGGGCGATCAAGCGTTCCACGGACCCGTCACCCTTGCGAACTTCTTCAGAAACGTTGGCAAGGAAAGTCTCCAAGGGCCAGCACGTGCCGTCTTCCTGCATGATCTCGTGGATGCCGTCGCTGTAAACGAAGAGTTGTGCTCCTGGCAGCAGAGCCGTCGTCGCGGTGCCGTAGGGCGCGCCACTGAAGGCACCGATCATTGGTCCGCTGATGTCTTCATTACCGCCAAGTTCCTTGTCGGTACCGCCCGGTGTGTACAGCAATGCCGGTGGATGACCGCCGCTGGAATACTTCAGCTCCCGACGTGACAGGTCCGCCACGCCGTACCACATGGTGAAGAACATCCCGTTGTGCTTACTCATCGGGAACATCTCATTCAGTGCCGAAAGTACCGCGCCTGGGTCGCCAAGATCGGCACCGCCAAGCGCATTGACTTGCATGGCGTTCATGACGCTCACTGACAGCAGGGCGGGACCGACTCCGTGGCCACACACATCGAGCAGGTAGATGGCCATGCGGTTCTCATCAAGCCAGTGGTAGCCGAAACTATCACCACCGAGGCTTGCGGATGGAACAAACGCCCATCGCGTCCGTACGCGTCCTTCAATTGGCTCTGGAATCAGGCTCTGTACATAATGCGCAGCGCTATCAAGCTCGGCGCGCAGGGCGTTGAATACTTCGTCGCGTTCCTTCTGCGCG
The DNA here is from genome assembly GCA_943329105.2 of Chitinophaga pinensis. Taxonomy (GTDB): domain Bacteria; phylum Planctomycetota; class Phycisphaerae; order Phycisphaerales; family SM1A02; genus UBA966. The sequence goes on from CALQCP020000008.1 coordinate 4,130, forward strand.
CGGTTGGCGCGGGCGTGGTACTGAATGCGTGCAATCAATTCCAGAGGATCGGGGAGCTTCACCAAGTAATCATTGGCACCGCGTGCGAACGCCTCAGCCTTGATTGATGGCTCTTCCTTGACACTTAGCACAATCAGCGGGGTGCGCGCCAACGCTGGATTGCGGCGATACGCGCTCACCAATTCCAGGCCGTCGGCATCGGGCATCACCAAGTCTTGCAGAATGACGTCGGGGTCCACCTCGGCAACTTTGGCCAATGCCTCTGATCCCTTGTTGCAAGCAATCAGTTGGATATTCGGATGCGGTAGCAGCATGCGCCGGACTGCCTCTGCGATGATCGGTTGATCATCAACAATGAGGACGCGCATCGGGGTTTCATCAGCGATTCCTGCTGCAATATTCATGTGGTAACTCCTGGTCGTGGTTTGCTGAGTGCGGCAGTGACTGCCGGACCGATGTGTTCAATTGCTAAGGTGCGTTCCGCGGCACCGCTCTGACTTGCAGCGCCGGGCATTCCCCAAACCACACTGGTGGCTCGGTCTTGCGCAAAGGTACGCCAACCGCTGTTTTTCAGTGCCATCATCCCCGTCGCTCCATCCTTGCCCATGCCGGTGAGCAGCACGGCGGCGCCGGTGCGGGAACGAACGTGCGCGAGGCTCTCAAAGAACACATCAACGGAAGGGCGATGGATGAGTTCTGGATCCCCGGCGACGTACTCAAGGGTTCCGCCGGGCTTCATGATCATCTGCTGGGCCTCGCCAGCCACCAGAATTGATCCGGGGACGGGGCGATCGCCTCGTCGTGCCAGTGCCACTGACCGGCCCGTCTGTGACGTTAGCCATTGTGCGAGTCCCGGCAGGAACGTGGCATCCATGTGTTGCACGATCACTACTGCATAGGGCAGCGTAGGCGGCAATGACTTCAGGAATGTGGCCAGTGCCTGTGGTCCGCCAGTGCTGGCACCGACCGCGACCAAGAGAAATGGGTCATGTGAATCATGTGCGTGATGTGGCTGATGTGGATGGCTTGGAGCATGCCCATGGTGCCCCGGACCTCCGGTGGGCTTCCCGGGTATCGCTGGCTTGACCACCGTGGTCACCCCCGCGGTCGCTGGCGCGGCTGCTGCAGCCCGAAACTCCGAAGAGGTCATCTTGCGTACGGCGGCAATCTTGCCCAGGAGCGCTTTGTCGCCCTGCGTCCCGGTGCTTCCCAGGCGTGGTGTGTCCACGGCGTCCAGCGCGCCCGCGCCGATGGCTTCATAGACACGCGACGCATTGCCTTCCACGGTCGCAGTCACCACCACAATTGGGCAGGGCGCGTCACGCATGATCAGGCGCGTTGATTCCACCCCGTCCATGACCGGCATGATCAGATCCATCAACACCAGGTCGGGACGATCCGCCTTGGCTCGTTCCAGTGCCTCGGCGCCGTCGTTGGCCATCCATGCAATTGTCACGCCAGGGATCTGCGTCACCACGCGCCGAAGCGCTTCACGCGCCATGGCGAGGTCGTTGACAATTGCGATGCGAAAGGCCACTGGGGGATGTTACCGATGAAGGAGAGGCAATAAGGCGGCGCGGATCACCGCCCCCGATGCAGTGCACGGTCGATTCAGGGCGTTCCAACCAGTCCGGTGACTGTTGCGATGAAACTCTGATCTTGGAAACTACCCTTGGTCAGGTAGGCATTTGCTCCGGCGTCCATACCCGCTCGGCGATCTTCATCACGGTCTTTGTAACTGACCACCGCAATTGGAACATGAGCGAAGCGTGGATCCGAACGGACCAGTCGCACCAGTTCGATTCCATTCATACGCGGCATATCAATGTCAGTGACCAACATGTCGAATCGTCCGGCGCGGATCTGATTCCAGGCATCCATTCCGTCGACAGCGACCGCTACGTCGTAGCCCAAGCGGGTCAGCAGTTGCCGCTCAACTTCGCGAACGGTGATGGAGTCTTCAGCAACCAAGATGCGTTTGGCGATACGGCGCGGACCTGCGGTGGCCTCGGAAGCACCCATGCCGATGAAGGTTCCTTCAACGAGTTGCTTGCGCAGCGCAGCCAGGGTGTCTTCAACGTCAACGATGAGCGCGGGCGCGCCATCGTCAAGAATGGCAGCGGCGGAGATATGCGGGATCTTTCCAAGTCGGGCGTCCAAGGTTCGGACCACCAAGTCCTGTTCGCCGAGGAATTTGGTCACCACCAGACCAACGCGCCCCTGATCGTCGCCCAAGATCACCACGCTGGTGGCTTCATCGCGCGGCGTTTCTCCCAGTCCAAAGAGAGTGGCGCCGTCCAGTAGTCCGGTGGCCTCACCGTCAACATCGCACTGCAGTCGACCTTGGATCACCGTGATTGCGCCACCGCCGACGCGGAGTACTCGTTCGATACGGGCCAGTGGGAATGCGTACGGTTCGCCAGCAACCTCCACCAGCGCTGCCCGCAACACGCTCAGCGTGACTGGCAACTGCAGTGCAAAGGTTGTACCTGTACCAACGCGGCTTTCGATGCGAACGGTTCCCGAAGTGGAAGTCACCATCTGGTGCACCACGTCAAGTCCGACGCCGCGTCCAGAAATCTCCGTGACTTGCTTGGCAGTACTGAATCCAGGCAGGAACAGGAAGTCAAAGAGTTCCCGCTCGCTCAGGCGCGCCGCAAGTTCGGCGGTCTGCATTCCGCGCTCAACCACCTTGCGGCGAATTGAGTCGGCTTCAATGCCTTTGCCATCGTCAGTGACGCGCACCAGCAACTGGCCAGCGTGATGTCGGGCCTCAACGACGATGCGTGCTTGCTCAGGCTTACCAGCGGCGCGGCGCTCTTCTGGCATCTCAATGCCGTGATCGACAGCATTTCGAATGATGTGATTGAGTGGAGCCTCAAGCCTTGCCAAGATGTCACGGTCAACGGGAACGTCAGCGCCAACAATATCAAAGCGAACGCTCTTGCCAAGCTGACGGGCCACATCACGAACCATGCGCGGGAATCCGGAGACGCCTTCACCGAACGGCCGCATGCGGCTACCGATCACTTCGTGATACAGCGCCGTGGATACTTCTTCGGTGCGACGGAAGAAATTCTCAAGATCAAAGATTCGATCTGCCAACGATGCTTCGGCGCGACCAACGGCATCGCGGGCGATAGCGATACGTCCTGGGTCGCCACGGCGCATCGCTGCCTCCAAGGATTCACGTGCGCGGGTCAATTCTCCGCGGACGGCTCCGAGTGCGCGTCGCAAGGCAGGCGACCGGCGGCCTTCAACCATGGACTCGCCGGCAAGCTGCATCATGCGGTCGAGGTTGTCAGCGTTGACGCGTACGGCGCGCGATTCCGGCGCAGCCACCGCAGTGGCGGCCGACGCGGCGGGCATGTCAATGGTGGGAATCGGGCGTTGCACCACGGCGTCCACGCGTCGCGGTGCGGCGGGCGGCGCAACAACGGCGCGGGTGTCAGGGGCGACTGGAGTTGCTGCGACCGGTGTGGCGGCAACTGGAGTTGCGGGCACGGGCGGCGCTGGCGGTTCAACTGGTGCTGCTGCGACCGGGGCAGCGGCGACGGGTGCTGCAGGCTCCGGCGTTGCTGTCGGAGCGGCGGAGAGTGCAATGGTCAGCGTATTGATCTCGCTGGCGTTCTGCGTACTCCACTCCGGCAGGTCGGATTCCTTCTGTTGAGAAATGCGTTGCAGCAGATCGGTTCCTTCAAGCAGTTGGTCGATGCGTCCGCGAGTGGTCCGCTCCTGACCCTTCTGAATTCGAACCAGCGCGTCTTCCATATGGTGGGCAACGGCTACTGCGGCATCAATGCCAACAATGCGCGCTGCTCCTTTGATGGAATGTGCAGCACGCATGAGCGGCACGATGATGCCGATGTCATCCGGGGCGCTCTCCAATTTGAGCAGACCGTCACTCAGCGCCGCGCAGTGGGTGTCAACCTCTGCGCGAAACAGTTCGTACATTGAGAATCCGCCAAGATCGCTCATGATGTGGCTCCGCGGAAGATGGAGAAGAGGCTATGAACGTCAAGCACTACGGCTTCACCTTCGTCGATGCGGGCGAGCGCACGCGCGCACCCAGTCTTTGCTGCGGAAATCGTCATTGGTGGCGCGCGCAGTGAGCGTTCGTCAACATCAGTGACGCCCACAATGGAGTCCACTTCAAACGCCCATCGCTCGCGGCCTTGCTCGGCGACTACCAGAATGGAGCGCTCGCGCTGCGCCGGGGCAGGAATTCCCAGGGCGGCTTCAATCGACATACACAGCAGCAATTCGCCGTCATGATTGGAAAGCCCACGGAAGATCTGGTTGCTGCGATGCGGAACGCGGTGGATGGTGCCCGCCGGGACAACCTTGGCGGCTTCGCTAGCCAGGATGGCCAGGATTTCGCCACCAGCGCGCATGGCGAGCAAACTGATGCGCGACCGAGACCGCTCATCAAGCGGTGCGGCCAGCGCAGCGGTGGCGCGGTCCAGGTCTGATTCGGTCAGTGGGCGAGTGAGCAACTGCTCCAATCCCGCGACGGCCGCATTTGCAGGCTTGATTAATGACAGCGTTCGATCTTCACTCATGATGTTCCCTTTGCGGCGCGGACTCGGTAGCGCTGTGCCAATGCGGCGTCACCACGGCGATCGGCCAGGATTGCCAGATGTAGCAACGCTTCAACATTTTGTGGATCCAAGTAAACCACCTGCCTCCAGGCGCTTTCGGCACGAATGACGTCGCCGAGGCCCAAGTGAACGGACCCCATTAACTCCATCAGCGCAAGCGACCGATCACCAGTGGAGTGAATGCGTTCTGCGATATCAGCGGCCTTGTGTAAATCCCCGGCATCGGCGGCAGCGCGCGCGCTTTGCAGCATCTTGGACTCGGTGGGCTCGTTGGAGGTAACGGTCACCGGAGTGCGAGCTGTTGCTGCTGCATTGCTAGAAGATGGTTTGGGCGCTGCTGTGGTCGCCGGTCGTGCTGGACTCGTTTGGGTGAGCGGTGCGCGATCGCGGTCTGCCCATCGATCCGTCTGGACTGGCGGGGCCGAGTTCACGTCAGGTGTTGCAACGGTTCGTCGCGCGAATGCAAACGCTCCTGGTTGTCCGCCTTGCACTGATTCAAATCCACTCTCGAGTCCAAAGAGCGCCGGTCGTTCCGCGTGCCCGAGATACAGAATGCCATCAGGGTGCAGCAAGGCATCAAGCTGTTCGCCGATGGCTCGGCGCCCCGTATCGCTCAAATAGATGGCAAGATTTCGGCAGAACACGGCGTCAAAGGAACCGCGTTCCAGTTCAAACAGGGCCGCGGGTGCCGATCCCTCCCGCAAGTCAACACAGGCACGCGCTTCCGGATCGACGCGAACGTTGTTGGGAAGCACCGTCACAAACCGCTGTGCCCAGTCGGGAATCTCACCGCGCGCTGCCATACGACCAAGGTCGCCTGCTCGCGCGCGTGCCAGCGCATCCGGGTTTGGGTCGATGGCCAAGATCTGAATGTCATCCGGATGAACCCCGGCAGCAAGCGCCGTTGCAGCAATCGAGAAGGGCTCCGCACCAGTGGCGCACGCTACTGACAGCGCGCGGACCGGACGGCGTGCCTGGCGCATGAATTGCGCGCGCAACGTTTCGAATGAAGACGGATACCGAAACAGCCACGTCTCTGGCACAGCAATCTGTTCGCGCAGCTTGCCGAATTCAGCGCTCGAGCGCGCCGCCAAGTCGGCATACGCATCATCACTGGCGATACCAGTGGCACGGCGACGCTCGGACACGATGGAGCGAATAGCCTCGGGCGATGTGAGCGCCGAGTCAAGATGGGCGGCCCGCAGGAGGTCGCCGATTCGCTCCAATGCGCTCATGCGCCTTCCTTCGTAACGAGTGCAGTGGAAGGGGCGGACAGTTGCGGATACGCCTCGGCGAGCGCCCGTGCATCAAGCCGCTGTGCGGCTTGGCCTTGGTGCTGCAAGACTGCTCCCAACCACGCAACCGACTGTGTTCCTGCTCCCCAGGCACCGGACTCTTCCAAGTCAGCGGCGTCCTCAATGCGATCGACGGCCATGGCAAAGCGTGCACGGGTTCCTTCGCCGAAACCGGTGTCAATCAGCAGAATCCGCGCGCCCAACGTTCGTTCAACGCCAGCAACGCCCGCCAGGAGGTTGGCCGCATCGACGAGCGGCACAAACTCGCCGTGCACGTCAATGACGCCAGTGATCCACGGCGGCGCACCCGGAACCGGGCGCGCGCGAACCAGTGGGTGCACGGCCTGCACCCATGCCGCATCAACGGCGTAACGGTAATTGGCGACAACAAAGACAAAGGTGCGCATGGGTTCTCGATTCAGGCGCGGAGTTGGAAGGCGGCAATGGCGGTCTTGAGCATGCCAATGGAACGCTGCAGGATGTCGGACGCGCGGCCGAATTCCTTGACCGCGTCGCCGGATGCCTTGGCGTTGCTGGTCAGCGTGGTCATTGCCTCGGAGATTTGTGTCGCTCCCGATGACTGACTACGCATACCTTCGCGCACAGTGCCAAAGCTACGGCTTGATTCATCAACACTACCGATGATGTCGGACATGCTGCGCCCGATGGTTCGCACGTCAGTCACATTGCGCCGGACTTGCTCACTGAAGCGGTCCATTTCCATGACGCCGCTGGAGACGGCGCCTTGCATCTCTTTGACCATGCGCTCAATATCAAGGGTGGCTTGTCCGGTCTGATCGGCAAGGCGTCGGATTTCTCGGGCAACCACCAAGAATCCACGACCGTACTCGCCGGCCTTCTCGGCCTCGATCGCGGCGTTCACGGAAAGCAGGTTGGTCTGCTCGGCAACCTTGGTGATGGTGGTGACGACCCCGCCGATGTTCACCGCCTTCTCATTGATGGCGGCCAGTCGATCGGCCACGCCAACAGTGGCATGATCCAGGGACTGCATGGCGCCTTCCATGGTCTCCAACTGCACGCGACCGTCTTGTGCCAATTTGGAGGTTGAGGTAGCGACATCGTTCACATGGTCCATTTCACGAGCAAGTTCCTGCCCGGTGGCGTTGATCTGTCGAACCGCTGCAGCAATCTCAGCGCTGGTTGCACCGAAGGAGGTAACTACTTCGTCCTGCTGTCGTGCCGTGCCAGAGAGTTCAGTCGCCGTGCTGCTCAGTTCCACGCTCGCTTCACGCACCTGGCCGACCAGTGAGTTGAGATCATCGGTCATGCTGTCGAGTGCGCGGAAGAGATCGCCGGTTTCATCTGCCCGGGTGGTATTGGTGGACAGTCGAGTCAAGTCACCGGCGGCCACTTGTTCTGCGGCCTTGGCAGCAAGATCAATGCGTTGCGCTTGGCGCCTTGATGGGAAGTAGATGACCGTTGCCATGATCACCAGCCCAATGGATGCCATTGCTGCGCCGCGGTAGGCGCTGCTGATGATCGGACCGGTCACTGCACTCTCCGATATAGCTACCACGGCCATCCATCCACCCGCTGCAATCGGCGCTGCTGCAAAGTAGGACTTGCCGGTCGCTACTGGGTCTGGAAGTGCAGCAGAGGTTCCAGCGGCGTATTCCGTAATGATCTTCTTCAGATTGGCGCCTTGCGGCGTTTCGTCAATCGCCTTGGTGCGCCATGACTCTGGATTTGAAACAAACGTCCGCTGCGTACCGTTGGACGCCACCACGAGTTTGCCCTTCGCAGACACAATGTAGATATCCACGTGTAGGTCGGCAGACAGGGCATCGATTTCGACCTGTAGGTCTGAAAGCGCTCGGTCCGCAGTGATTGCCCCTTGGAACTTGCCATCAATGATGATTGCGCAGGCGTGCTCCACCATGGCCTTGCCATCAAAGTCATACGGCTCGGTCATCATGGGACGAGCATCGCGGCGGCGCTCCCAATTTTCCTTCGGTCCAAGGTAGTACAGACTGTCGTCCATACCGGTGTTGGTCTTGTAGGCGATGCGATCATTACTGCGCCAGTCGCGGTACCAGTAGGGCAAGAACCGTCCAGCCTTTTCCGGGCCATTTGCAGGAAGGGCGGCAACATCGTTGCCATCGGCGTTGGGCTCGTAGGCGAGACTCATCCCGGTAATCCCAGGATTGGATTCGAGCGCGGCGCGCAAGGCGTTCACCGAGAGCTCACGCCGGCCAAAGAGTCCGGCGCGTTGCGCCGAGGCAATCATCTCCGCGGCAAGCAGGCCTTCGCGATTGAGGGCGTCGATGTTGCTGGCAACCGTCGTGGCACCGTCCTGGATCATCTCGCGCTCGCTTTCGAGCGTCAAGTCATAGTTGCGCTGGATTCCGAGTGTCACCACGGCGCCAAGCACCAAAGCCGCTGGCACTATCGTGGTCAGGACCATTTGCCCCAGAAGACTCTTGAAAAACGGACGTCGTGATTCGCTTTTTGCCATATCCAAGGAGTCTACCCGGATATCAGACTTTGATCAGTCGCCCATGTGTGCCACCGGGACGGATCGAATCTCGTCGAGGCGCGCAAAGAAGATGTCGACCAATTCCGGGTCAAAGTGGCGCCCGCTCTCGTTGCGGACGTGCTTGAGCACCTCTTCTTCGCTCCATGGTTCCTTGTAGGAACGACGACTACCCAGTGCGTCTACCACGTCGGCAAGGCCCACAATCCGAGCGAACAGAGGAATGTCTTCGCCGCGCTTGCCAGTCAAGCGTGTGAGCCCGGTGGCGGGGTCAATGGTCGGTCGGCCATCAAGTTCCACGTAGCCGGGGTATCCCGTGCCATCCCAGCGCTCGTGGTGGTTGAGTACAACCTCTTGCGCGGTTTCATCAAACTGCGTTGGGCTATCAACAAAGAGCTGTGCGCCGATCACGGTGTGTTGCTGCATCTGTCGATGCTCTTCCGGTGTGAAGCGGCGGGGGCTCTTGAGAAGGGCATCGCTGATACCGATCTTGCCAACATCGTGAAGTTTGGCAGCAATGCGCAGTCGGTCGCGTTGGCGTTCGAAACCTGGGCCCTCAAATCCGCGCCGACGTGCCCACTCATCAAAGATGATCAATGAATACGCGGCAACGCGTTCAATGTGCGCCATCGTCTCGCCAGGGTCACGTGCTTCCGCCATGCGGATCATGCGCAGGATGACGGTTTCGGTGAGTCGGGCGCGTTCAATCACTACGGTTGCCATCGATGCAAAGTGCGCCACCATGTGCTCATCATCGTCGGTGAATGGCCGTGAGATCTCAGAGGAATCACCCCCTGATTTCAGAAACTGCAGTACCCCCAGCACCTGATCGGATGAATTGCGCAGCGGCATGGCAATCACTGATTGGGTCCGGTACCCGGTGATCGCGTCATAACTTTGGTCGAAGCGATACGGTGCGGATTCGTCAAGTTTGTACGCATCCGCGACATTGACAAGCTCGCAACTCATGGCGCACCATCCGGCAATTGAGCGTGCGCTGACTGGGACCATTAAGCTGCTGAAGCGCGTTTTGGAATGGCGCCCCGGTTGTTCAAGCAGGTCATTCTGGCTGAACGCAAATCGAAGCGCATCGCCTTCGCGCGTGTAGATAGTGCCCGCATCAGCCCCAAGCAGCGTGCGCGCCTCGGTAAGTATCCGTTCCATCAGTAAGTGATAGTCATGAATGCGACTGATTTCCACGCCAAGACGCGTGAGTGACTCGACCTTTCGGCGCCACAGTGCAGTATCGGCGCCACCAGGCTGACCATCGGTTCCAGCGCGCCGTGCTTCCTCGGCATCGCGCACCGCGTCGCGGAGTTGGCGTTGCAAGCGGCCGATGGCAGAAATGGAATCATTGTGCTCGGCGCGAACATTGAAGCTCTCCGAATGCGTCTTGATTCGGGCGCGCAGTTCAATTGCGTCGGGGAGTTTCTCTATGTAGTCCGCCGCGCCTGCATCAAAGACGGCCGCGCGCAGTTGACTTTCCCCATGTCCACCAAGAACGATCACTGGCACAGCCAACGTCTCCGGTCGTCGGCGCAGGCGGCGCAGCAAATCCAGAGCGGGAGTACGTCCGCGCAGATCAAGATCAAGCAGCACCACCGTCGGATGAATTTCCAGCGCTTCTATCTCAGCATCACCGATCGACAGCGCGGCATGCAGCACAATGCTTCGATCCGTCGCAATCATCGCTCGGATGCGGCTTGTCAGCGTCTCATCGGACGTGACAAGAAGAACGATTGCTGAAGGAGGCGAAAGGGTGATGCGTGGCGGTTCGAAAGACATCATGAAGATCAATCAGGCTACCCGCGGCGGGTCCATTCGCACGAAGCCTTCTATTGCTTCATACTCAGCGAGGCCAAGACGATCGTAGGCAACTGCCGTGGCTCGGTTGCGATCTTCGGCGCGCTGCCAAAATTCACGGGTATCGCTTGCGCCTGGGAAGACCGGCGTGTCTTTCTGGCTTTCGTGCTTGAATATCGCAAATCGCTTGCGAACCACTTCGTCAGGCGAGAGCGGAACGGCCATCTCAATCTCTTCCGGCGCCCACTCTTGCCAAGCGCCGCGATACAGCCAGGTTTCGCATGCATCAAGCCAGGCGCGCTCCTTGGGCTCAGTGCGCAAGACGGCCAGCGCCTGCACAATGGCCGCCAGGCAGGTGCGATGCGTGCCATGCGGATCACTCAGATCGCCCGCTGCATAAATCTGGTGCGGCTGTACGGCCCGGAGAAGTTCGCAGGTGATGCGCAGGTCATCCGCGCCCAGTGGATTCTTTCGAACACGGCCCGTCTCATAGAACGGCAGGTCAAGAAAGTGAATGTGCTCGGGACGTACGCCACTCCATCGTGCCCCGGCACGCGCCTCGCTTCGGCGGATCAATGCTTTCACTCGTTGCAGTTCGACGGTGTCCACTTCGCCCGGCTTCTTGGTGGCAACAAATGTTTCGATGTTGGCTTCCAGGCGTTCCGTGAACTCGCGACCGAGTTGCGGAAATGCTCCGGCGAACTCGCGCAGAAAATCCAGGTGCCGCAATGCGCTGTCGTCCCATACGGCAATGTTGCCAGACGTTTGATACGCAACATGCACTTCATGGCCCTGGTCGCACAGGCGGATGAATGTTCCGCCCATGGAGATGACGTCATCATCGGGGTGTGGGCTGAACACCACCACGCGCTTGGGGAATGCGGAGTTGGCATCATCAGGCTTGCCACCCGGCCAACCGGTGATCGTTCGTTGCAACGCGCGAAACACTTCGATGTTGATGTCGTACGCATCGCCGCGGCTGGCAAGGAGCGGCTGCAGACCGTGTTCGTTGTAATCCTCTTCCACTAGTTTCAGTACTGGCTTTCCAAGCGTGCGCGCCAGCCAGATCACCGCGCGCTTGGTGGTGGCGGCGTCCCACGAAAGACCAAAGTCCTCAACGGGTCCAAGCAACCACGGCGTACTGAAGCGCGTCAACGCAGCGCTGGAAGCAGGGTCAAGTACGAACCGCGCATTGGCATGCTCTTGCAGGAAACTAGCAGCAACTGAGGGCGAAATTGCGCCTTCAACTGCTTCGCGAACAATGGCAGCTTTGTGTTCGCCAAATGCCATTAAAAGCACGCGACGTGCATCAAGAATCGTTCCGACGCCCATGGTGATGGCGCGCCGGGGGACATTGCGTTCACCGAAGAAATCGCTCGCCGCATCCATGCGGGTGACGCGGTCAAGGGTGATGAGTCGCGTGCGACTATCGCGTGGCGAGCCGGGCTCATTGAATCCAACATGACCGGTACGACCAATGCCAAGAATCTGCAGATCAATGCCACCTGCGTTCCGAATGGCCTGTTCGTAACCAGCACAGAAGTTTGCTACCTGATCCTGCGCAGATGTTCCGTCCGGAATATGAATGTTGGCCGGATCGATATCGATGTGTTCAAAGAGATGCTCTTGCATGAAGCGTCGGTAGCTCTGCAACTCTTCCGGACGCATCGGCCAGTATTCATCAAGGTTGAAGGTGACCGCGTTCTTGAAGGAGAGCGCCTCTTCGCGGTGCATGCGCACCAGTTCGTCGTACACGCCTTGTGGTGTCGATCCGGTGGCCAATCCCAGCACGGCCATCCGTCCTTGCGCGGCGCGTTCGCGGAGTAATCCAGCGATCTCTGCAGCGACGGCGCGACTGGCGGCACTGCTGGTGGGATGAACGCTGACTGGTATGCGTTCGCGACCGGTATGAGCCCGGTCCATGTCGCTACTCAGCGGGTTTGAGGCGTTCGCATCCTTGGCCGACGAGTCCATGTGAGCCATGCACGAAGCGTACCTATTGAGGTGGCAGAAACCTCGCCGCCATGGCAAAGCTTTGCTCCGTACATCTCAAATGGCCCCGGTGGGACTTGAACCCACACACCGCTTTGCGCGGCTGCGGATTTTAAGTCCGCTGCGTCTGCCGATTCCGCCACAGGGCCCGTGGGCGCATACTAGATACTTGCGGAGTCACATGGGCTCGCAAATCGCCCGTGATTTAGTGCCGCGAATCGCTCTGCTTTTCATGATGGCCGCCGAACGCATAGCGCATGGCGCTCAGGATCTTGTTGCCGTACTCGGCGTTGCCGCGACTATCAAAGCGGCTGAAGAGCGAGGCGGTAATGACATGGGCTGGAACGCCTTCCTCCACTGCCGCAATCGTGGTCCAGCGGCCTTCGCCGGAATCGCTGACGCGCCCGCCAAACTTCTCAAGCTTGGGATCTTCGGCGAGTGCCGTTGCGGTGAGGTCAAGCAGCCAACTTGAAACAACGCTGCCGCGCCGCCACAGTTCAGCCACTCGGCCAATATCGATGTCATATTGATACGCCTCGGGTTCGCGCAGTGGTGTGGTTTCGGCGTCCATGACCACCTTGTCCTTACCCATATTGGCGTGGCGCAAGATGTTGAACCCTTCGGCATACGCAGCCATGAGCGCGTACTCAATGCCGTTGTGAACCATCTTCACAAAGTGGCCAGCACCAACCGGGCCGCAGTGCAGATATCCGATATCGCTGGTGTCGCCAGCGCCGCCACGTCCGGCAGTCACTGGAATAGTGCCGGTACCCGGCGCAAGCGTGCGGAACACGGAATCAAGGCGCGCGACGGCCGCATCCGGGCCGCCGATCATCAAGCAGTAGCCGCGCTCCAGACCCCACACACCACCAGAAACGCCGCAGTCCACGTAATCGATGCCCTTGGCGGAAAGTGCCTTGGCGCGTCGCAGGTCATCGCGGTAGTAACTGTTTCCGCCGTCAATGATCGTGTCGCCAGGTGAAAGGAGCGGCACCAGTTCATCGATCATTTCATCCACCACGCCCGCGGGCAGCATCAGCCAGATGTGACGAGGCGTCTGCAACTTCTTGACAAGGTCGGCCGTGGAGGTGGCTGCAACGCCACCCTCGGCGGCGATCTCGCGAATCGGTTCGGGCTCGCGGTTCCAGCCGACCACGGAGTGCCCATTACGAAGCAGTCGCTTGCCCATGTTGGCGCCCATACGTCCGAGTCCGATCAGTCCAAGCTGCATGCTGTTCCTTCCAAGGGGTGTTGTTGATGCCGCGCGGCGTGAGGGCGGGCGAAGATCGAGACTGTAGTTGACGGGCGAAGGGGAGCACGGCACCTAGTGCAGGTGGTGTGACTCAAGGAGCTGTACGAGCCATGCTGCGAATGCAGGCTTGGGCATCGTGCTACCGGGGGTGGCTGACTGGCCGTCAGCGAAGAAGACCGTGGCATCGACATCCGGTGAATTCATGGTTGCCAATGGGTTAGCGACAATCGCGTTCGCGCGCTTGCGCTGCAACTTGGCGACGGCAGAGCGTGCTAACTCTTCCGGATGCTCAAGCGCGAACCCAACGACGTATTGGTCCGCGCGGCGATGCGCGGCGAGCCCAGCAAGGATGTCCTCGGTTGGCTCCAGTGCCAGGGTGATCGGGCCGCCCTCGCGGCGCATCTTGCCCGGTACGCGTGCGGCGGGGCGATAGTCGGCCACCGCGGCCGCCATCACCAACACGTCGTACATAGGCCATTCCGCCCGGAGCACGGATAACAAGTCCGCCGCGGTCACAAATTGTCGATCTCCACACTCAGGCACCGCCGGCACGCCGGGCCCGCGGACCACCGTCACCGGATATCCGCGTGCCTGAAATGCTGCGGCAATCGCGGTTCCCATCAGCCCGCTCGAGCGATTCCCGATGTACCGAACATCGTCGATCGGTTCATGCGTTGGACCCGTCGCTACCAATACACGCCGTTGGCGAGCGCCGCCGGAGCGGACCGCTGCAGCCCGATCGGGCAGGGGGTTTCTTGGTTCAGCGTCCATATTCTCGGTCGCACGCATTGCGTAGATGCTGCGCAGGCCGCATACTACGGAACCTTCTGTCGTTCCGGTTGACCCGGACCGGCATGTGGGGGGTCAGGTGCAACTGCTGCGCCCGCCCGGTACGAAGATACGGTGTTCTCGTTGCACGCCCCACCGCGGGGCGATCGGCAGCGAGGGTTCGGTCCGTCAGGAGGTTCCGTTGGCACGTAAGCCCCGTCAGAAACTCGGCGAGATCCTCATCGGTCTCGGAGTCGTCACCCTCGCTCAGGTCGACGAGGCATTCACTGCCGCGCGCGCGCGTGGCATGCGGCTTGGTGAAATCCTGGTGGAGACCAACGCGTGCAAGGACGAAGACATTGCCAAGGCGCTGGCGCAGCAATTCAGCGTTGATTTCATCAACCTAGATGTTGTTTCGGATATGAACAAGATCGACAAGGCGCGCATTCCCGCCGACTTGATCAAGAAATTCTTAGTCCTGCCCATGGCAGGCAGCGGCAAATTGCGCCTGATCATCCATGACCCCATGGACATCGACACGCTGGAGATGTTGCGCTTCCGAGTAGGCGAGTTTGAGCAGGCAGGCATCGCTTCCAAGCGGCAGATCAGTTCGTACATCAATGGCGGAGCGAAGGCAGAAGGCCCGCCGCGTAAGCAGTTGGCCGGCGACTCAATGGACAAGTCCGTTGACGCCAGCCCCAAGTCCCTGGACCGCAACGCCAAGTCGATTGATATTGATGACGACGGTCCAATTCGCCGCCTGGTTGGGCGCATCATTCTGGATGCAGTGAATGGTCGCGCGTCAGACATTCATATCGAACCGGCGGAGGGGCACATCATGCTCCGCTACCGCATCGACGGTGTGTGCGTGGAGATTGAGAAGCTGCAGAAGAATCTGCAGAATGCAGTCCTTTCCACCATCAAGCTGCTGGCAGGCGTGAACATCGCCGAGCGTCGCATTCCGCAGGATGGTCGTATCAAGTACCCGGTGCCAGAGATTGATCAGATGGGCGAACCGGTCTATAAGGACGGTCAGCCGGTCATCAATCAGATTGACTTCCGCGTGAGTACTTGCCCGGCGTTCTACGGTGAAAGCGTGGTCTTGCGAATCTTGCGCCCGGACAGCGTGCGCATCGGTCTCTTGAATCTTGGCTTTGAGCAAGACTCACTGGATGTCTTCAACAAGATCATTCGTCGCCCGAACGGAATCTTCCTGGTCACTGGTCCGACCGGTTCCGGCAAGACCACCACGCTGTATTCGGCGTTGGCCATTCTCAACACGCCGGACCGCAAGATCATCACCGCTGAAGATCCCGTTGAGTACAACTTCAACGGCATCAATCAGGTGCAGATCCGCGAACAGATTGGCCTCACCTTCGGCGTGGTGCTGAAGAGCATGTTGCGTCAGGCTCCGAACATCATTCTGATCGGTGAAATTCGAGACCGCGAAGTTGCAGATATCGCCATTCAGGCGGCACTCACTGGTCACTTGGTATTTAGCACGTTGCACACCAACGATGCTCCCAGTGCCATCACCCGATTGGTGGACATGGGTGTCAAGCCGTTCTTGGTTGCAAGTTCCATCCAAGCGGTGCTCGCGCAGCGCCTGGGGCGCGTCTTGTGCCCGATGTGCAAGGCGCTTGACGACGCTCCGGATCCGAAGTTCCTCAAGCTCGTGGACATTGCTCCAGAAGAAGCCATCGGCAAAGTCATGAAGGCAGTGGGATGCCCCAATTGCAAGGGCACTGGCTACCGCGGACGTAAGGCGATCTTTGAAATGATGATCATGAACAGCGAAATCCGCGAGTTGGCATTCCAACGAGCGGGCGTATCTAAGTTGCGCGCGGCGGCCGTTCGTGGCGGCATGCGCAGTCTGCTTGGCGATGGTCGCATCAAGATTCTGAAGGGGGTCACCACTCCTGACGAAGTGGCGAAATACGCACAGATTGAAGGCTTCGACCCAAGCGAGGTTACCAAGCGCTAACGCGCACTTTGAGTTGATTTTCACTCCCCACATCGAGCAGAGACACCACTATGTCCAGTTCTGAAACCGAAGTATCCGAGAACGCCAAGCCCACCCTGCAGATGGACCGCCTGCTTGACGTAGTTGTCAAGCAAGACGCCAGCGATCTGCATCTTTCCTGCGGACGGCCGCCCACCATCCGCCTCAGTGGTCGCCTGCGCAACTTGGCTACCAAGACGCTTGAGCCCGAGGACATGATGCAGCTCATGAAGAGCGTGACTCCGGAAAAGAACCAGCAGGAACTGCAGGAGATGGGCGGAACGGACTTCGGCTTTGCGTTCGGCACCGCCGCTCGTTTCCGCGTGTCCGTCTTCAAGCAGAAGGGCGTCATCAGCATGGTGCTGCGCCAGATCCCGAACCGCTTGCTGACCTTTGATCAGATCGGTCTGCCGGAGATTTGCAAGGACCTGATTCGTCGTCCCCGCGGACTCTTTGTAGTCACTGGGCCAACCGGCTCCGGTAAGACCACATCGCTGGCCACCATGATTGACTACATCAATACCAACTGGGAACGTCACATTGTGACGGTTGAGGACCCGGTCGAGTATTACCACAACCACAAGAAGTCAGTGGTGAATCAGCGCGAACTTGGTATCGATGTACCCACGTTCTCCGAGGCCTTGAAGCGCGTGTTGCGTCAGGACCCGGACGTGATTCTGGTGGGTGAAATGCGTGACCTGGAAACCATTGAAGCCGCCATCCGCGCCGCCGAAACGGGTCACTTGGTGTTTGCCACCTTGCACACCACCGGTGCGGCAGGAACGATTAACCGAATCATTGACGCCTTCCCAACCAACCAGCAGGAGCAGGTGCGTGTGCAGCTCTCCACGTCATTGATCGCCGTCATCAGCCAGGTGTTGTGCCCGCGCGTGGACAAGCCCGGTCGCGTGGCAGGTTATGAGTTCCTGGTGGTCACCCCCGCCATCTCCAACCTGATCCGCGAGAACAAGACCTTCCGCATCGACTCTGCCATTCAGACTGGTAAGAAGTTCGGCATGCAGCTCTTGGATGACCACCTGTGGAGCCTGTATTCCAAGGGCATGATCTCCGCCGAGGAGATGATCGATAAGTGCCGTAATCCGGGCGATATGACTGAGAAGGTGCACCGCGCCGGCGGTAACGTCGGTCGTGCCGAGCTTGACGAGGCCCACGAGGCCAACTAACCGAAGTGGGCAAGCAATTCCGGCGCCATCGCGCCACGAACCGCCCAACCCCAGTATCAGTTTGCAGGTGGCATCTCAAATTCATGTGCCAACAACCCGAAAATCGCTCCATACCATGCCATCTCTTCGTCTCTTGCGTCCGTATTTCTTAGTGACGCGACGAGCCTCCTCCTGACGGTGCTTGAAGGAATTCGAATATGCCAGAACCAGGTGTCCTGACCCCCGTTCCAGTTTCCGAGCTGAAGCAGCGCCGCTTTGGGCGCGTCCTCACCAAGATGGGGAAGGTCACGCGTGATGATGTTGATCTGGCGGTAATAGCGCAGAAGACCACCCACAAGGGCAAGAAGCTTGGCGTCATCCTGATCGAGTTGGGCAAAGTCAGTGCGCTGGATGTTGAAGTGGGGCTTGCCGGTCAGTTTGGCCTTGAATACGTGGACCTCGCCGACCTGGAGATCCCCAAGGAAGTGATCGCCGCGCTGCAGCCTGCCACGGCCAACAGTTACAAGGTGCTGCCGATTGCCTTCGACCCGGTGGCGCGGTCGCTGACCATCGCCATGAAGAACCGCGATAACTACCGCGCGGTGGATGACCTGAAGAACGTGATGGGCTTCACCGAGGTCAAGAGCGTCATTGCCTCTGCTGAGCAGATCGAAGCCGCGGTTGCCAAGTACTACGGTGGCAAGTCGATGGCTGACGCCGGCCGTCGCATTCTTGCCGAGCAGGACTCGGCCGCCGTGAAGGCTGCCGCCGGTCGATCAAACGCCAGCATTGACTTGACCACGCTTGGCGATGCCATGAGCGACAACAAGGTGGTTGAACTGCTCAACCACCTTCTGATGCAGGCCATTGCCGACAAGGCCAGTGACATTCATATGGAGCCGTTTGAGTCGGAGTTCAAGGTGCGCTACCGCATTGACGGCGTGCTCTATGAAATGCTTCCGGTGCCCAAGCCATTGGCGATGCCACTGGTGAGCCGCGTGAAGGTCTTGGCCAAGCTGAACATTTCTGAACGCCGCTTGCCGCAGGACGGTCGCGTGGAAATGAGCCTTGATTCCGGGCCCGTTGACTTGCGCGTCGCTGTGCTTCCAACCATGTTCGGTGAGAGCGTGGTGTTGCGCGTACTGGACCGCTCCAACGTTCAGCTTTCGCTGGATCGCATCGGACTGCGTGATGATGACTTAGAGAAGTTGCGCACGCTGATCAACAAGCCCAACGGAATTGTCATCGTCACCGGACCAACGGGCTCCGGCAAGACCACCTCGCTGTACGCCGCTCTCAATGAGCTCAATGACATTGAGACCAAGATTCTCACCGCCGAAGATCCGGTGGAATATGACATTGAAGGTCTGATCCAGTGCCAGGTGAATGTGGATCAAGACCTCACCTTTGCGCGTCTCTTGCGCAGCTTCCTCCGTCAAGATCCGGACATCATCCTGGTCGGCGAAGTGCGTGACCTGGAGACGGCGCAGATCGCCATCCAGGCAGCACTCACGGGTCACTTGGTATTCACCACGCTGCACACCAACGACGCGCCGTCCAGTATCGCGCGTCTCTTGGACCTTGGCGTGGAGAGCTTCCTGCTCACTGCAACATTGGAGGCGATCGTGGCGCAGCGCCTGGCGCGTCGCATCTGTACCAACTGCAAGGAAGAGTTCATCCCCAGCGAAGAGCAACTCATGGAACTTGCCATGCGTCCGCAAGACGTCGGCGGCCGAACCTTCTTCCGTGGCAAAGGCTGCGAGCGCTGCAACAAGAGTGGCTACAAGGGACGTCTAGCACTCTTTGAAATCATGGTGATGACCGATCCGCTGCGCGAATTGATCATGAGCCAGGCCAGCACATCGGTGCTCGGTCACGAATGTCGCCGCCATGGAATGCGAACCCTGCGCGAGTGCGGTCTTCTTTCTATCTACGACGGTCAGACAACCATTGATGAGGTTGTCCGCGAAACACTGAGCGAGGAATAACTGACCCATGGCCACCTACGCATATGAGGCGATGAACGCCTCTGGAAAATCTCAGAAGGGCACCATCGACGCTTCCAGTAGCGACGATGCGATTCAGAAGCTCCGTGGCGACGGGCTGTACCCCACCGACGTACGCGAGCAGAAGGGTGGCAGTGCGGCCAAGCCGAATGTTGCTGCCGCCACCAAGAAAAAGAAGAAGAAGGGCGCCGGCCTGAACCTGTCCTTCGGCGGCGTTCCGCTGAAGCGCATGTGCTTGTTCACTCGCCAGCTTTCCACGCTGCAGGACGCAGGTCTTCCGCTGCTTCGCTCCTTGCAGATTC
Organism: Chitinophaga pinensis; assembly: GCA_943329105.2. Classification (GTDB taxonomy): domain Bacteria; phylum Planctomycetota; class Phycisphaerae; order Phycisphaerales; family SM1A02; genus UBA966. The sequence goes on from CALQCP020000008.1 coordinate 23,808, forward strand.
TGGAGAGCCAGCAGAAGGCCGGCAAGCTGAAGAGCATTCTGGAGACCGTGTGCGAAGACGTTCAGGGTGGTAACACGCTGAGCGACGCCTTTGCGCGTCACCCCAAGGCATTCGATCGCCTCTACACCAAGATGGTGAAGGCTGGCGAGATCGGAGGCGTGTTGGATGTCATCTTGCAGCGCCTGGCCGACTTCATGGAAAAGGGTCAGCGCTTGCGCCGTCGTATCAAGGGCGCACTGATCTATCCAGTGGTGGTCATTGGTATTGCCGTGGCCATCGTCACCGGCATCATGTATTTCGTGATCCCGAAGTTCCAGGAGATCTTCAACGACTTCAACGTCAAGCTTCCAGCGCTGACACTGTGGCTTGTTGCTGCAAGTAAGTGGATCGCCGGTACCGCTAGCCCGGATCAACGGGTGCCCGGGGTGGCGTGGATCATTGTCTCGCCATTCTTGTTGTTCTTCTTGCTCAAGGTAATCAGAAAGACCGAGTTTGGGCGAGCGGCCTTTGACTGGATCATTTTGAAGATCCCAGTCATTGGAACGCTGGTGGAGAAGACCACGGTGGCGCGCTTCACCAGAACACTTGGAACGCTGGTTGCCGCTGGTGTTCCCATCTTGGAAGCGATCACCATTACCAAGGAAACCTCAGGAAACTGGGTATTTGAGAAGGCGCTCGGCAGCGTCCATGACAGTATCAAGGAAGGCGAAACATTCGCGGGTCCGCTGCGCAAGGCCAAGGTCTGCGACGCCATCGTGGTCAACATGATCGACGTCGGTGAAGAGACCGGAGACCTGGACGTGATGCTCATGAAGATCGCCGACAACTACGACGAAGAAGTGGACGTGGCCGTGGCCAGTCTGCTGAGTCTGTTGGAGCCGTTCATGGTGGTGATCCTGGGTGGCATCGTCGGAACCATCGTTCTGGCGCTGTTCCTTCCGCTGGTCAGCATGATTGAAAGCGTCTCCGGCCAGAAGGGCGGCAAGTGATGGAGTTCGCGCGTCCGGTCCAGCGTTCCGCCATCCGCCGCGGCTTTACCGTGGTGGAGATCTTGGTGGTGCTTGGCATTGTGATCGGCGTGATCTCCACGCTGATTGTGGGCCTTGGCTACGGCGCGCGGCGTGCTCGCATTGCGAATACGGAGTTCCTGATGAATTCCATCGTGGCAGGGCTGACGCGCTTCCGCGCTGAAACCGGATACATGCCTCCCATTCTTGGCGTGCCTTCGCAGGTGGGTTCCGGCGTCACTGGTACGTCGTTTGGACAACTTGGTTGGTGCCGCGACATGTTGGATCCGCCAGCGCTTGCAGGTACGCAGAACGGTGGTCCCGCGTACGGAACGTGGTCCACCACCCAGCGGCAAAACTTGCAGAAGTGGTGCTCGGCAACCACCATTCCTGAGTACTTACTGGGGCTTGGCGATCGCTCACAGGATGGCTACGGAGTCATCATGGAAGGCACCGGCGCGCTTCCGACCAACACCAACACTCCTGGCTACCGCGAGCAACCCGCTCTTGGAATTCGCAATCCCGGCTCCGATGGCGGATGGGGCTCGCTCCTCAATCCGCGCACTGGAACGCAAGGGAAGGGCGTCTTTGGTTCGCGCAACTTGGCTTCGACCGCGCCTGCCACCGGCAACGCAGATTCAACCAGTGCGTTCCTGCGCGGCAAGTCGCTTGGACCGTACTTAGAGGTGAAGGCAGATAGCGAGATTGGCGGTGTCACCGGATTCCAGACGGATGGCACGCCCATTGTTGCCAAGCCGGGCGAGATCAATAACTTTGATCTGGCACCCAAGTGCCTCTTGGACTTCTTTGGCAAGCCAGTGATCTTCTATCGACGTGGCTACCTGAACGGCGACCCGCGCTCCACTGATCGCACCTGGTCGTTGGCAGACATTGTTGCACTCCGTCCACAGCGGTTTGGCCCGGGCGAAGATGTTGACGCCATGCCGGATGGAAACAATGATTCGGGTGCAAGCCGCGCTGCCATGGCATCAGAGTTTGCTCTGCTCTCCTTTGGACCGGACCAACGTTGGAATCCAACGATCCGCGCTGATACCGAGGGATACAACGAGGACAACATCGTGAGGTTCGGGCCATGAGTATCCGCCGCTCACACCATGCGGGACGCGCCTTCACCCTGATTGAAATCATGGTGGTGATCAGCATCATCTTGGTGCTGGCGTCCTTGGTGTTGGGCGTTGGTTCCGCGCTGTTGCGGCGCGCGGAGCGTTCGCAGGTGGAGAGCGCCATGACCATCATGGAGAGCGCGTTCACCGAATGGGAAGGGCAGACCGGGCGACCGGTCACCTACAACGGGGCGTTTAACTCGTTGACGGCGCCGACCACGGAGATCTATCCATCCGGAGCCACGCTGGAGGTCTTTGATGTCCGTGAGCCAGGAACGCCGGCAGCACCCAATAATGCCGGCAACAAGTTGATTTACACGCGCGCACGTGGCGCGGGCGTGTTCACCGTGAATCTGCTCGCGCAACTGGAATCGATCCGCCCCATGCTGGCGGGCATCCCGCCGAGCATGTTGCGCGCGGAGGCCAATACTTCCAGTTACCCCGCCACCAACATCTTGTCTGGCACGCCGTCGGTCTTGTACGCGCCCTCCGCCAAGTCCACGGCCAACGCCAAGGATTCGACCCGATCGGAGTTGGTTGACACCTGGGGCGGACGAATGGCGTTCGTGTTCCCCGGTCGGGCCTGGCGTTACGGGGCGGAACCGACTTCATCGCTCCCTGATTCTGACGGAACTGTGCGAACTCCTGCTGAGAATCTCCTTGGGGTCTGCACCAATCGCCGTATATGTCTGGTGTCAGCTGGACCCGACGGTC